>JBCCET010000030.1:0-41658 GCA_039030095.1 Pseudomonadota bacterium
ATGCATATTGCTGACGCGCAGGTAAACCATTCGTTAATACTCTGCACTGTATTTCTAAAGTCCTAAAGGCAGTTGAGGTGAGCAGGCCCGAAAATGTCAGGACGCGTGTTAATCATCGACGCAAATGTCGACCGTCGCAGCCGTGTAAAGGCGTTGCTGATGCGGGACTATTTTTCAGTCACTGCGGTGTCTGAGTGCGCCGACATTAACTTGATCGTGGCCCGTTTCCCGCCCGATGTGGTTCTATTGGCCCACAGCGCCGCGCAAAATTCGGGGTTTTCCCAGATTGAACAGATCAGAGCCACGCTGCACATGCCCCACATCCCGGTCATGCTCATGTATGATACAAAGAGTGCACAAGTCTGGGCGGACTGCGCACGACACTTGGCAGACGAAGCACTGGACCTTGGTGCACCTGATTGGCAGATCGTGTCGCGACTAAGCCAGGTCATCCGGATGAAGGAAAAACTCGATTCCGTTTTTGACCGGCAATCGGCTTTGGACAGTTTTGGATTTGCCGAAGACGGGCTCAGTTACCCGCCTATGCGGCCACGTGCGCTGACTTTGGATATGACAGATGCTGGATTTTCCGCCCAAAACGCGGCGGCATTGAAAACGCAATTGAAGCGCGATTTTCCGATGGTGGAATTTGTACAAAATCAATCGGCCGATATCACCATTGTGTCGGAGGCTGCCCTTGGCAGAAACTCTGCCTTGCGACGGATTGCAGGACTGCACCGCGATAGGCGTCGTGACCGTGCCATGGTTGGTCCCGTGATCATGGGTGTCAACCGGATCGCAAATCCTGAAACAACACATCGGATGCTGGAACTGGGCGCAGATGACGTGATTTCTGGCGACTTTGAAATCGCAGAGATAGCGCCCCGCCTGCGTCGGTTGGGCTGGTCCCGGCATTTTGCGCAGGCGACAGAGGCGGCGACCTCAAACAATTTGCAGGCGGCACTGCGGGATCCCCTGACTGGCCTGCACAATCGGCGCTACGCCCTGAATTACCTCAAAGGCCTGATGGCAAAACAGAGCTTCAACCAACATGTCACGGTCATGATGGCTGACTTGGACAACTTCAAAGGGGTGAACGACCGCTACGGTCACGGCGTGGGCGACATGGTTCTGCGCGAAGCCGCAGACCGGATCTGCGCCGTTTTACGCGGATCTGACTTGGTCGCCCGCATTGGTGGGGAAGAGTTTTTGGTGGTTGTGGGCGACGCTGACACGCTAACTGCGACCATGATTGCCGAACGGATACGGCAAGCCATTGCAGATAAGCCTTTTGGCCAGTCCGACGGCTTAGCGATTGAAGTCTCTATTTCTGTCGGCGTGACCCACCGGCCCTTGTCAGGCAGTGATCATCAGCCAGACGCATTGATGCAAGAAGCTGACCGCGCGCTTTATGTGGCTAAAGACAGTGGGCGCAATCAGGTGCAGTTTTCACCCGACCAATTGCACTAGTGAAACTGAAACCCGTTGATTGCCAGGGCTCAGCCGAAACGGCGCCTATGCCCTATTTGTCTTTGTGCTTTTTCTTGCGGTACTTTTTGGCCCGTTCTACCAAAGCGGCCCGATCTTCAGCACTCATCGCTACGATCACCTCATAAAACGCGTCATGCATGGCAACACTTCGTGAAACCGCGGTCTGGCGCTGCTTTTCCAACGCGGCTTTCAGATCATCTGGTGTGAATTCAGGGGCCGCGATCATGGCGGCTATGACTTTACGGCCTTTGCGAATCTCTTTGATCGTTTTACGGCGCGCCTTACGGTCCAGCCCGCCTGCCGCCTCGATCACACTTGCACGCGCCTCATCAGGCAATGCGCGGATATAGGGTCCTAACCCCATAGAAACCCAGTCGATCTGGCGATCCCGCTTCGGCCCTTTGTCCGGTGGTGACAGTAATACACCAGCGATCACTCCAACGATGACCAGGTTGAGACCCAGCGACAGGATCAGGGCGATCCGCCCCCAACGCCACGGTTTTGGCGCAGGTGTTTCAGGAACGTTGGTCATGCGTCGTCCTCTCCCAACAAATCGGCCCCGTAGAATGCGCCGTCGCCAAATTCCGTATCCAAAGTCCCGTCTACCAAGCCCGGAATGAAGGCCGAAACCGTGTCGGGTGCGCTGAAACCAACCACCAACCCGACACAGACGCTGGCCGTCAGCGCGGAAACGCATTGCCAGCCGCCCAACACATCCGTGATGCGGGTCCAGAGCGGAACCTGAGATGCAGGTGCCGGTAGCGGTTTGGCCTGCCGCGCTTGAACCGCGCTGGCATCTGCCAACACCCGATCCATCAGCGCGGCGTTAACGGGGACGTTCGGTGCCGCAGCTACGGCCAGCAAGCGATCCAGCTCGTCCAGGTCATGATTTTTGTCGTGTTCTTGCATCTTTTTCACATTCCCAAACTGTCTTGCTGTTTGACCAAAACCTCAGCCAAGGCGCGTTTGCCACGGGCAAGCAGGCTTTCGACGGCATCCACAGATATGTCCATAACCGCGGCGATTTCCGGGTTTGGCACTTCTTGCAGAAACCGCAGGGTCATCGCCAGCCTTTGCCGATCTGGCAGCGTTGCAATGGCCGCGCGCACGGCGGCCACCCGGTCGTCACTGATCAAGCGAGCCTCCACCGACGGCGTGTCATCTTGTGGCTCCGGCACGGTGTCGAGCCCGGTGCCCCGGCGCTTGCGCAATCGGTCGGTGCACAAGTTAGAGACCACACGGTAAAGCCAGGTGGAAACCTTCGCCTCCCCCTGGCGCCAGTCCGGCGCAATTTTCCACAACCGCATCATAGCATCCTGGGCCACATCTTCGGCCTCTGCCGCGTCATGCAGCATGCGTTGGGCCAGCGCCAGCACACGGCCGGTATGGCGATGGGCCAACAGATGCGCGGCTTGGGGCTCGCCATTGGCAAACAACACCATCAACGCGTCGTCGCTTATGTCCGTGTCCGCATCCAAAGGCATCATCATTTTCCACCGTGCGCCAGCACGCGACCTGAGGCAAGCCCCAGGCCCACTATGGGCCTGGGGTCCACCAAAAGGTCTTACTCAGACTTGCGCCACTTTTTGAGATCAGCACGCGCCGTTTCCATTTCCGCCTTCGAGATGCGACCGTCCGCATCTGCATCCATGCGTTTGAACATCCGATCCGCAAACCGGTTTGGCATCTCGGATTTTTGGATCAAGCCGTCGCCGTTTTCATCCATGCGTTCGATCATTCGCGCGCGACGTTTTTCCAGCCGTTCGGCGCGCTTTTCCTGCCGCTTTGCCTGGGCGGCAGCCATTTCTTCCTCTGACAGCGCACCGTCGCCGTTGGTATCACTGGCGGCGAACCGCGCGGCTTGGGCTGCGGCGACTTCTGCCCGGTCAATGAAGCCGTCGCCATTTGAATCCATCTTTTGGAACATCTTGTCTGCCCGCGTTTCGGCGCTGGCAGCGCCCGCTACCATAACGGCCCCTGCCAAAACGGCTGCGATGAATCGTGTTTGTGTCATTGTGCTCAACTTCCTTCCAATCGGGCCTGTCTGCCCTTTGCATGTGAACCTGATACGCCGCTTGGGCGCCGCTCCGTCGCAGTTCCTAAAAAAAATTTGCGACATCCCGCCGCAAGACAGGTTGTCCCACTGCAAAAGTTGAAAATAAGGAGTATCTGCAACATATGACCCAAACTACGACCATCCCCGAAGAAGAAGACCGACCCATGCGTCAGGCGCTTTTGCGCGGCTGGTCGCGGCGCTGCCCAAGTTGCGGAACTGGCCCGATGCTGCGCGGCTATTTGCAAGTGCGCAAAAGCTGCCCGGTTTGTGGGGAGGAGTTGCATCACCACCGCGCCGATGACGGGCCTGCATGGCTCACCATTTTGGTCACAGGCCACTTGATCGGGCCGCTGATGTTGTTTGTTTTCGAAACTTTCCGCCCGGATCCGTTGATTCTTGGCGTGAGCTTTGCAATCGCCTTCGTCGGTTTAGCGCTTTACATGTTGCCCCGGGTCAAAGGTGCAATTGTGGCGTTCCAGTGGTCAAAGCGCATGCACGGGTTTGGCGGCACGGCGGATACGCTGGCGGAATAGGCTCGACAGCGCGCAAACGGACGGTGATAAGGGCGCATGTCCGATACCCAATACGCCGATGTTCCGATACGTGACGCCGCTACGGTGATCTTGCTGCGCCATGATCAGGCAGAACCGTCAGTTCTGATGGGGCAGCGCGGCAAAAACGCGGTTTTCATGCCCAACAAGTTTGTTTTCCCCGGCGGCGGATTGGATGCCAGCGATGCGGATGTGGCGTTTGCGGGTTTGCCTGAAGCCGCTTGTATGGCGCGGCTGACGCAGGGTTGCGACGACCGCACAGCCAAAGGGCTAATCGGCGCGGCCATCCGTGAAGTTTGGGAAGAAACCGGTCATCCATTGGCCCGGCAGGACCCGTCGGCCGCAGCGGACGCGACTAACCAGCCCATCGGCTGGCAGGATTTCTTTTCCCACGGTTACCGCCCCTCTGCGCACGGTTTGACGTTTGTGTTTCGCGCGATTACCCCGCCGGGTCGGCCACGCCGTTTTGACGCACGCTTTTTCTTAGGTGATGCAGCCTTGATTGACGGCGATCTGGATGATTTTTCACGTGCAGAGGATGAACTGGCGCACCTGCAGTGGGTCCCACTTTCCAAAACTCGCGATTTTGACCTGCCTTTCATCACCGAAGTAGTCTTGGCAGAGGTGCAAAACCGTGTCGAAAACCCTGATGCGGATCATGCTGTGCCATTCTTTTCCCACGACGGCGACCGATCGCGATTCGAAAAGCTCTAGCTACCGCATCACCAGTCTCTTTCTGTTTTGAAACCATCTGCAGCTCGCCCGAGGTCGTCCCTCGTTCAACCGATGCATTCAAAACCTTAAGTCCACTTGCTCACCGGGTTAAGTCCAGCTAAAGCCCGTTTGCATGACCCTCTCCGTCGATCTTTTCTTTCTGGACCCAGATTTTGAAGGCACGTTGCAATCGCAACTTCGCCAGTTTGTGGCGTCATCTATTCTGGCGCGGCGCTTTTTGCCGGGGGAACGTTTGCCCAGTTCCCGCAAACTGGCAAAACACCTCGGGATCAGTCGGATCACGGTCACACTCAGCTATCAGGAATTGGTGGCCGACGGCTATTTGGCAACCCGCGCACGGTCCGGTTTTTTCGTCGCAGACGACCCGCCCAGCGCGCAGATGGAGATGCCGCAAATAACGCCGCGCGACAGGGTGGATTGGTCGGCACGGCTAATGCGCCAGTTCTCAGATGCATCCAAGGTCAACAAAACCTTTAATTGGCAGGAGTATCCTTACCCGTTTGTCTATGGGCAGGCAGACCCCAAACTGTTCAGCCATGCCAATTGGCGGCTCTGCGCACACCAGGCCCTTGGGTTGAAGGAGTTTGACAGCCTCACATCCGACTATGCCGAAGAAGACGACCCACAGCTGATCGACTTCATCATTCGCCACACGCTGCCCAGACGCGGCATCCGCGCCACCCGGTCAGAGGTGCTTTTGACGGTTGGCGCACAAAACGCCCTTTGGATGGTTGTCCAGATGCTGTTGGGCCCCGGTCGCAAAGCAGCTTACGAAAACCCCGGCTATCCGGGCCTGCGCGAAATTCTGCGCCAATCGGGTTGCCTGATGTGCCCAATTGACGTGGATGATCAAGGACTTGACCCAGAGGCGCTGCCCAAGCGAACGCAGGTCGCGTTCACTACACCCAGTCACCACGCACCTACTACTGCCACGATGCCGCTGGAACGCCGCCACAGGTTGTTGGAACGGGCGTCTAAGCATGACTTTATTGTGGTGGAAGACGACTATGAATTTGAGATGTCGTTCCTAACCCGCCCGACGCCCGCTCTCAAATCACTCGATGAAGATGGCCGCGTGATCTACATCGGATCGTTTTCAAAATCGCTCTTCCCGGGATTGCGGCTGGGTTATCTGGTCGCGCCCGAACCCTTGATCCGCGAAGCGCGCGCCTTGCGGTTCACGGTTTTGCGCCATCCGCCGGGGCATATGCAGCGCACGACAGCAAATTTCCTGGCGCTCGGCCACTACGACGCGCTGATCCGGCGCATGAAAGATGCTTTCCACACCCGCCGGCAAGTCATGGCTCAGGCCCTGACAGACCACGGACTGGACGTGGCAGGAGCGGCGGGCTTTGGCGGGTCCAGTTTTTGGATGCGCGCACCCGAGGGCATGGACACAGAAAACTTGGCTACGCAGCTTAAAGAAAAAGGTGTGTTGATCGAACCAGGCCGCCCTTTCTTTGATGGCCCTGCGGCCCCTGCCAACTATTTTCGGCTAGCGTATTCGTCGATCCCGGCAGACAGGATCGCGAAAGGCGTTTCCATCATTTCCGACACCTTGAAAAACGCCTAGTAAAAACCGCTTGGGTTTGATTGACTGCATGGTGTTGGAATCATTGGGCGGTTTCATCTGGTGCTAACGCGCCGCCCGTCCTTCGGACCATCAAAGCGAAGCGGTGCCACTAGCCGCCTACAATTTGTGCGGTGAGGTATGCGCCGCGTCTACAGGGAGACATTCATGAAACTTACCAAAACACTTTCGGCGATTGCCGTTGCATTGGCTGCAACAACGACCGGCGCTATTGCAGGCGGTCATGGCAAAATCACCGTTGCCTACTTCCTCGAATGGCCGATGCCATTCCAGTTCGCCAAAGAAACTGGCATGTACGAAGAAGCCATGGGCGTTGAAATCGACTGGGTCAGCTTTGACACAGGTACTGCAATGTCCGCCGCTATGGCATCGGGCGACGTTCAACTGTCGGTCAGCCAAGGCGTACCACCTTTCGTGGTTGCGACCTCCGCTGGCCAAGACCTGCAGATCGTTGACGTGGCCGTGTCTTACTCGGACAACGACAACTGCGTTGTACGCGCTGACCTGGAAATCGACAAAGACAGCGCATCAGAGCTGAACGGCAAAAAAGTTGCAGTTCCACTCGGCACCGCGGCTCACTTCGGCTTCCTGAAGCAGATGAACCACTTTGGCGTGGACATTTCCTCGTTGGAAGTTGTGGACATGGCACCAGCTGAAGGCCAAGCAGCCTTGGCTCAAGGTTCCATCGACATGGCTTGTGGCTGGGGTGGCGCGCTGCGTCGCATGCTGGAATCGGGCAACATCCTGTTGACCGGTGCAGAAAAAGAAGAGCTGGGCATCCTGGTATTTGACGCGACAACCGCGCCAACATCCTTCGTTGCTGAAAACGGCGATCTGGTTGCTAAATTCCTGGCTGTAACAGCCGCTGCAAACGCAATGTGGGCTGATGAAGCCAACCACGCGAAAATGCTGCCGGTTATCGCAAAAGACGCGGGTATGTCTGAAGAAGACACGATGGCGACGATCTCGACCTTCGTATTCCCAACCGTTGAAGAGCAGCTTGGTGCCAAGTGGCTCGGCGGCGGCGCAGCTGCCTTCATGAAAGGCGCAGCAGACGTCTTCGTTGAAAACGGCGCAATGGAATCCGCTAAGGCTTCTTACGCTGACAACGTGAACGCGGGCCCGCTGGGTCAATAAGCGTCGCTTGAATTTGGGGCGGGCGCTTAATCCAAGGCGCCCGCCCTATTTCGTTTTTACCGTGGTGGTAAAGACATTCCGGGCAACAAGGGGATCCATATGGCCGGGCTTCAAATTGATGACATTTCAATGCGCTTTGACCTGCCTGGAGGCGGTCACGTGCAAGCGCTCCAAAACGTAACGCTGGATATCAAGTCCGGCGAGTTGATGAGCGTACTTGGCCCGTCGGGCTGTGGTAAGACAACTCTTTTGAACATTGTTGCGGGCTTTTTGGCGCCAACAGAAGGCAAGATCATTCTCAACGACGTGACTGTTGACGGCCCAAGCCCGGAACGTGGCATGGTCTTTCAGCAAGGTGCGTTGTTCGAATGGATGAACGTGCGCGACAACGTGAGCTTTGGCCCGGACATGAAAGGCGTTAGCCGGGCAGAAAGCAAAGAGAACGTTGAACACTTGCTAGAAGTGGTTGGCCTTCAGGACTTCAAGGAAAAGGCAATTTATGAGCTTTCCGGCGGCATGCAGCAGCGTGTGGCTTTGGCGCGCTGCCTGGCAAATGACCCCGACGTGATCCTGATGGACGAACCCCTAGGCGCGCTGGACGCGCTGACGCGCGAAAAGATGCAGTCGCTGGTGCTCGACTTATGGAAAGACACCGGCAAGACAATCATCCTCATCACCCACTCGGTTGAAGAGGCACTGTTGCTTGGCGAACGCCTGTTGGTCATGGCACCGCGTCCGGGTCGGGTGCACAAGGAATACCGCCTGCCCTTTGCGGACTTGGGTGTAGGCGCAGACCTGCGTGAAGTGAAAAAGCACAAAGACTACGGGTCCACCCGTGAGGAAATTCTCGAAATGATCTGGAACATGGAAGAAGAAATCATGGGCCGGACGGAGGAAAACGCATGACCGGTTTGCTCGTACTTGCGCTCTATGTGGGCGCGTTTTTCGGCTCCTTCTTTCTCGCAAAGCGCCTCTATAGCAGTGCTTTTGAAAAGAAGGGCTTCAACCGCCTGAAAACGGTAACGTTCGGGGATGAAAGCGCGATCACGGCCAACCGTGTCGCCTCTGTCGTCTCTGTCATTACGGTGTTCTGGCTTTGGGTTGCCTTCACCAACTCGGTGATCCCGCTGCCAAAATTCCCCGGGCCGTTCCTGGGCGATGCAACTTTCACTTACACGGCACAGTTGGAAGATGGATCGACCGACGACGCAACGGTGACAGTGCGCGTGTACCGGGAGGATATCCAGCAAACCTATGATGCGGACGGAAAACAGAACGTTGCACCCGACGCGCCAGAGGTGGAACCCGGCGATGGCTTTGCCAAAAATGACACGCTGACGGTTGCCAGATACGGATTTAAAGTGATCAACGTTTGGTCCAACGACGAAGTGTCAAAAAAGGACGGCTCCACAATTGTTGCGATAAATGGCCAACCCATTGAACCCGGTCAAAAGATCAGCACACCCGAAGGATCGGTCGGTCTGACTGACAAGGGCACGCCAACCTTTGAACCCGCCACAGGCCTTAGGATGGCGCGGCTTTATCTACCAGCGCCCGAACTCGTGCTGGAGCGCTTCTTCTGGCTCAATCAGGAGGGCTACCAGGGCTACACCTTGCTTCAACACACTTACTATTCGTTGCAGCGCGTGTTGTTGGGCTTTTTCATCGGGGCGATCGTGGGTGTTCCGATCGGCTATGCGATGGGCCTTACAGGCTGGGCGCGCGGTTGGTTTGACCCAATCGTCGAATTCATGCGTCCGATCCCGCCTTTGGCGCTGATCCCGCTAATTATCATTTGGTTTGGTATTGGCGAGCTTGGAAAGGTGGTGTTGCTGTTCTTGGCAGCCCTCTGGATCATGATTATCGCCGCCCGATCAGGGGTGTCCGGCGTGGCCATTACCAAGGTCCACGCGGCCTATTCGCTTGGCGCGTCCAAGTGGCAAATCCTCAGCAAGGTCATCGTGCCAAACTCGCTGCCCGACATCTTTACCGGCGCGCGTGTTGCGATGGGGGTTTGTTGGGGCACCGTGGTTGCCGCCGAACTGGTCGCCGCGAACGTCGGCCTTGGCAAAATGATCGTCACCGCATCGAAGTTCCAGCAAACAGACATCATCATCGTCGGTATCATCGTGATCGGTGTCATCGGTTTTGCAATCGAAGTTGGCATGCGTGCTTTGGAAAATTGGCTGATCCCATGGAAAGGCCGCGTCTAACGCGCACTTTCGATTATGATTAGCGAACGGGCGGCCATTGGTCGCCCGCTTCATTTTTGAGACTGGAACAGCCGGAAAAGCGGACTTCCAGCGCGGCTTTCCAGCGCAGCCGTCGATGAGTCCTTGCGTTGGCCCTAACTGCCCGGCAATCTGGGCCTAAAGGTCGGGGTAAGCCTTAGCGCATACTGCCCCGGAGGGAGCATAACACTTTGCCACGACACTTTTTATCCGATGCCCAGCCGACTTGTCCGCCGGAACTGGTGGCTCAAGCTTCTGCCGGGCGCACACCCCGTGTGGCAATCGCACGTGCTGGCGCAGCCCTGCCGATGCAAGCCGCGAAAGAGGCCGTGGATGCGGGCATCATGGACCCAATTTTTGTGGGCGAACCCGACGCCATCACAGCCGAAGCAGATGCGCTTGGCTGGGATATCTCCGCTTACAGGATTGAGCCGGCAGAGGGTGAGGCAGGGGCCGCCCTGACCGCGGCAAGCCTTTGCGGCGCGGATGAAGCCGATGTCCTGATGAAAGGCCACCTTCACACCGACGCCTTTATGAAGGGTGCGCTTGCGCGGGATGCAGGGCTTCGCACAGGTGGGCGACTGGTCCATGTGTTCCACATCACCCCGCCCGGCCATGATGCCCCGGTTCTGATCTCCGACGCTGCCGTCAATGTGACCCCTGATATGACCACGCGGCAGGCCTGTGTTGATGCGGTCCTAATGCTGGCCCGCGCACGCGGCATTGCGGAACCGCGGATTGCCTTTCTCAGCGCCACGGAATCCGCCATTCCCAGTGTTCCATCGTCCATGGAAGCGGCGGAGCTTTGCGCTTGGGCGCGCGAAACTCATTCGAACGCACATTTTTCCGGACCGCTGGCGCTCGACCTAATCCTCAGCGCGGAAAGCGCCGCTGTGAAAGGCCTGTCGGATGACCCGGTAGCAGGCCGGGCAGACGGCGTGATCGTTCCCGACATCGTTTCCGGCAACGCGCTTTTCAAAGCACTTGTCTACCTCGGCGGCGGGTGCGCAGCAGGTGTCGTCATGGGCGCCAAAGTCCCGATTTTACTTACGTCGCGCGCGGATCCACCGGCAGCGCGGCTTGCCTCTATCTGTCTTTCAGCCATCCTGGTGAACCACCATGAATCAGCCAAAGATCAACACGTCCCCGGAGGTCTCTGACGAGATCCGCCGCACCACCTGCTACATGTGCGCCTGCCGATGCGGCATCAACGTGCACATGAAAGACGGCAAGGTGAAATACATCGAAGGCAACCGGGACCATCCGGTGAACCGGGGTGTGCTGTGCGCCAAGGGCAGTGCTGGTATCATGCAGCACTATTCCCCTGCCCGCTTGCGCGCACCATTGAAGCGCGTGGGTGAGCGTGGGTCTGGCGAGTTCGAGGAAATCTCCTGGGACGAAGCCTACGATATCGCTGCGGGCTGGCTGGGACCAATCCGCGAAACCGATCAGCGCAAGTTGGCGTTTTTCACCGGGCGCGACCAATCGCAAAGCTTCACCAGCTGGTGGGCGCAGCAGTTCGGCACGCCAAACTATGCCGCCCATGGCGGCTTTTGTTCCGTGAACATGGCGGCGGGCGGCATCTATACCATGGGCGGCGCGTTCTGGGAGTTTGGCCAGCCAGACTGGGAACGCACAAAGATGTTCATGATTTTCGGCGTGGCCGAGGACCATGATTCCAACCCGATCAAACTGGGGCTAAGTCGTTTGAAAGAACGTGGCGCCAAAATCGTTGGCGTCAATCCAGTGCGGTCTGGCTACAACGCAGTAGCAGATGAATGGGTCGCCATAACGCCGGGCACGGACGGGCTGTTTATCTTGGCCATGGTGCATGAGCTGCTAAAAGCGGGCAAAGTCGATCTGTCTTACCTCGCGCGCTACACTAACTGCTCTCAATTGGTGAATTGCGACCCAAATTCAGACAGCCACGGCCTGTTCCTGCGCGACGCTGACGGCAAAGAGTTGGTGGTTGATCGCGCTACCGGAAAGCTGGAACCATTCGACAAAGCCGGTGTGACACCGGACATGGGCCGTGATTACACAGCAGAGGACGGCACACTTTACCGCCCTGTGTTTGCGCTGATTGCCGAAAAATATTTATCTGACGACTACAAACCCGAAAACGTTGCCGAACGCTGCGGTATCCCGGCGGAACAGATCAAACGGCTTGCGGCAGAACTTGCCCGCACCGCGTTCGAAGAAGAAATCGTGCTCGACCGCGAATGGACCGATTTCCGAGGCGTGAAACATGACAAGATGATCGGTCGCCCGGTCGCGTGTCATGCCATGCGCGGTATCTCGGCCCATTCCAACGGGTTTCAGACCTGTCGCGCGATCCACCTGCTGCAAATCCTGCTTGGATCGGTGGAGGTTCCCGGCGGCTTTCGGTTCAAACCCCCCTACCCGAAGCCTACAACTGCGCACCCCAAACCACATTGCAAGGTCACTCCGGGCAAACCGTTGAATGGCCCACACTTGGGCTTTGTCCAAGGACCAGAAGATCTGGCGATTGACGGCGACGGCAACCCGATCCGCATCGACAAAGCCTACACTTGGGAAAATCCCATGTCGTCTCATGGGCTGATGCACATGGTGATATCCAACGCCTATGCGGGGGATCCTTACAAGATCGACACCCTGTTTATGTATATGGCGAATATGTCTTGGAACAGTTCCATGAACACGCGCGGTGTCATGGAGATGCTGTCGGACAAAGATGAAAATGGTGACTACGTAATCCCGCACATCATCTATTCCGACGCCTATTCGTCCGAGATGGTGGCCTACGCGGACCTTGTATTGCCGGACACAACCTATCTGGAACGCCACGACTGTATTTCGCTCCTGGACCGTCCGATCTGCGAGGCTGAGGCCGCGGCTGACAGCATCCGCTGGCCAGTGGTAGAGCCGGATCGCGACGTTAAAGGTTTTCAGACTATGTTGGTGGAGCTGGGTGTGAAGCTCGGCCTGCCGGGCTTTGTCGACGAAGCCGGTAATGCGGTTTTCAAAGACTACGCCGATTACATGGTCAATCACCAACGGCGCCCGGGCGTTGGGCCGTTGGCTGGTTGGCGTAATGAGGATGGATCCGGCCAGGGTCGCGGCGACGTGAACCCGAAGCAGATCGAGAAATACATCGAAAACGGCGGTTTCTGGATAAGCCATATCCCTGACGAGGCGCAATTCTACAAGCCCTGGAACAAAGGCTATCAGGACTGGGCGGTAGAGCGCGGTATCTTTGACGCGCCGCAGCCTTATGTTTTCACACCTTATGTGGAGACTATGCAAAAATTCCGGCTCGCGGCCCAGGGCAAAGGCGATATTCAACCGCCCGATCACTTGCGTGACCACATCGAACAAGCGATGGACCCGCTGCCGGTTTGGTGGCAACCCTTTGAAGAAGCTGGTGTTTCGACGCAGGATTACCCCCTTCACGCACTGACACAGCGGCCCATGGCGATGTACCACAGCTGGGGTAGCCAAAACGCCTGGCTGCGCCAGATCCACGGTCGCAACCCGCTTTATGTGCCACGCAAGGTCTGGGACGATCACGGGTTTCGGGAAGGCGACTGGGCCAAACTGACCAGCCATCACGGCGAAATAACAGTGCCTGTGGTACTGATGGAGGCGCTCAACGATAAAACCGTCTGGACGTGGAACGCCATTGGCAAACGCAAAGGTGCCTGGGCACTGGGTGAAAACGCGCCGGAGACCACCAAAGGCTTCCTGCTGAACCACTTGATCCACGAACTGCTGCCACCCAAAGGTGACGGGTTGCGGTGGTCAAACTCTGACCCGATCACCGGCCAGGCGGCCTGGTACGACCTGCGCGTGCGCATATCGCGAACGGAGGCACCGGCGGATGCGTCGTCCAAACCCGATTTGGGATCGCAAGAATCGCCAGTGGGTCGCGGCCCCCAAGATATCGCCTACGAGGTTTAGGACTTGGTCACGCGGCACATATCCGGCCACAACGGGGTCAGGCTGGAGGTCACGGACCTCGGCCCTGCCGATGCGCCTGCCATTGTGCTGCTGCACGGCTGGTCGCAAGCAGCCCTGTCCTGGGCAAGGCAGCACCCTTTGGCCGAAGACTTTCGCTTGATCATCCCCGATCTTCGGGGTCACGGCCAGTCGGACAAGCCCGACACGCCGGACGCCTACGGATCACAGGCTTTTGCGGACGATGTGGAAGCAATAATTGCGGAACTGGGATTGACGGCTGCCACCCTTGTGGGCTGGTCCATGGGAGGCTGGGTTGTGGGAGACTACATCCGCCACCATGGCGACGCAGCCCTTGCGGGGTTTGCCTTGGTGGGATCATCGGTTGCATCCGGTAAAGCGTTACCAGCGGCAGCACTTGAAGAACGCCAGTCAGACCCGGCCATTGCAGCCGCGGGCATGTTTTCAGGCACATTGGTTGACAATCTGACTGACACCGCAGCTTTTCTGCGCGCTTGTTTCCACCAACAGCCGGACCCGCAGGACTTTGAGCAGATGATGGGTTTCAACATGCTCTGTCCCTTGCACGCCCGCGCTATGCGCCGCCGCAATGACGACTTCACCGCCGACTATGCACGTACAACCAAACCTGCATTGGTGATCCGTGGCAAACACGAACGGCTCAGCTTGCCCCAGATGCACGCGCAAATTCTGCAAACCCTGCCCCGTGCGCAGGCATTTGAGTATGAAAACTCCGGCCATGCCCCGTTTTGGGAAGAGGCCGCCCGCTTTAACACCGATCTTGCCAACTTCGTCAGAGAAGCACAGCCATGACCCTTCTTCCCGCACAGACCGAACGAAAACTTGGCCTCGCCATCGACCTCGACATCTGCGTCGGTTGCCATGCCTGCGTGATCAACTGCAAAGAATGGAACACCTCCAACTATGGTGCAGCGCTCAGCGACATTGATGCCTACGGCGAAGCCCCAGCTGGCACTTTTCTGAACCGTATCCATACATATGAGGTCAAACCGCCCGAGGGAATTGCACAAACCGTACATTTTCCGAAGTCCTGCCTGCATTGCGAAGACGCTCCCTGCGTAACCGTGTGCCCAACTGGGGCCAGTTACAAACGCGTCGAAGACGGCATCGTGCTGGTCAATGAAACCAGTTGCATCGGATGTGGCCTATGCGCATGGGCCTGCCCTTACGGCGCGCGCGAACTGGACGCAAAAGAAGGTGTGATGAAGAAATGCACCCTGTGTGTGGACCGTATCTACAACGAAAACCTTCCCGAGATAGACCGAGAGCCCGCTTGCGTGCGCACTTGCCCTGCTAACGCGCGGCACTTTGGTGATTTCGCTGATCCGGACTCTAACGTCTCCAAAATGTCAGCTGAGCGCGGTGGTATGGCGCTGATGTCAGAACAAGGCACAAAGCCGGTCAACCGCTACCTGCCGCCGCGCCCCAAAACCGCACCTGCCAGCGGCGACATTGATATTTTGGCCCCATTCCTCGAACCGATCGCTGAAGAGCCCAAAGGGCTGTTAGGTTGGCTCGACAAAGCGCTGGAGCAAATCTGATGCATCCTGCACCCTCTGTTATCGCATTTACTGCACTCTCTGGCCTCGGCTTTGGCTACTTGTTCTTCCTCTCCCTTGGCACCCCTGAGCTGACCGGCTGGCCTGCCTTTTGGGCCTATCTCGTAGCGTTTGGCTTGTCGGTGGGTGGTCTGGTGTCCTCCACCTTCCACCTGGGCAACCCTCAGCGCGCCTGGCGTGCTTTCAGCCAGTGGCGTTCAAGCTGGTTGAGCCGCGAAGGTGTTGTGTCCGTCGCAGCACTTTGTGTCATGGGGCTTTACGCCGCTGCCGCAGTGTTTTTGGGAAAGGTTTATCCAGTTCTGGGGTTCATCGGTGCGTTCCTTTGTTTGGGCACAGTCATCTGCACAGCGATGATTTACACCCAACTCAAAACGGTGCCGCGGTGGAACCAGCCTATGACGCCGATCCTCTTTTTACTGTTTTCACTGACCGGCGGCGCGATGCTGGCCGGTCAAATAGCCCTCGCATTGGGCCTGATCGCGGTATTGTCTGCGGCGCAATTGTTTCATTGGGTGGTAGGCGACCAGCGCTTGGCCGAAAGCGGGTCGAGCATTGAGACGGCAACTGGGTTGGGCAATATTGGCGACGTGCGTCTGTTGGAGCCACCCCACACCGGGCCGAACTACCTGCTGCACGAAATGGCCTTCAAGGTCGGCCGAAAGCACCGCAGCCGTCTGCGGGCGATCACCATGGCCACTGCTGGTGCGCTGCCGTTTCTGATCTTGCTGCTGATGCCTTGGTCCATCCTGGCGATATTGCTAGCCCTGGTGCTTCATATGGTCGGTCTGCTGGCCAGCCGGTGGCTTTTCTTCGCAGAAGCTGAGCACGTGCAAGCCTTCTACTACGACAAACTTTAAAGGCACCCTTCGCCTCGAGCAGGAATATTTGAGCAATAGAATGCCGGGAGACGCTTTCTATTGTCCGAAAACTCCGGGGGTAATGCGCCTGTGGCGCACAAGGGCAGCGCCTCATTTTGACCTTACAAAAGAAAACACCCTCGGCGAGGCAGCGGCCGAGGGTGTTCTAATTGTCAGCACCGTAGGCAGCGCGCGGGGGACGAGGACCGCGCTTGCCTCAGGTGTTTGTGTCCGAATACGGGTCGTTTCTCCAGAAACTTTACTCGTTACTCATCGAACTTGGGCGTTTGCCCTGACTGACCTGGAGGTTGGGCTTGCGCCCTGAAGTCGAGAATGGTTATCGCCCACAAAACCCTTGTTTTCTAGGCTACATTCGCGAAACGACACCAATTCTTCGCCAATGGGGCAATTGTTTTTAACCACCTATTTGGCGTTTCGCGAACGGGCACCGCCAATTTAGGGCGGCCCATTCGCGAAGCGTCTAATGACCGCCCCATCCATGCCACATTCCGGCCAAGGTAGCCGACTATCCATCCGGCATGAATGTAAATGTAGTTTTTTCTTCGCGTGACCGACACGTATTACACGCCCTGCCCGCTGCGTTGTGGTTGGGTGCCAGCGTTTACACCGCGCTTTCTATGTTGAATGCCTTGCCGCCAATGATCAGTGGCAGCTCGCCACTGTCGGTACGCAACGTAGCTGTTATCGCGCTCTGCATGTTACTAATGTATCCGGTATATCGACTGGGCTACATGCTAATCTCCCGCCAATGGCCGGAGGCCCCCGCCACCAAGCGGATCGCAGCCATGTCGCTGATTTGTATGGTCCTGGGTGCCACGATCCTTGTGTCCGCGCTTTTCTCTGTCGATCAGGAAACTTTGACGCGTGGGCTGGACCCGCGATGGCACCTACTAAACCTGCTAGTTGGGATCTTGCTAATGCCCGGATTTTTCCTGCTGATCCGGGGCGCTGACAGTGTCCGCGAACAGATCACAGGCACGCGCACTGGCGCGATCCGTTTTTTGCTACGCAAGGCCGGCGCAGACGCCAGCGCGCGGCTGGTCCGATTGCAAAGCGCGGACCACTATGTGGAGTTGCATACAGACACCGGCGCCAAACTATTGCTGATGCGCATTTCTGACGCGGTTGAGATGCTGACGGGTGCGGAAGGCGCCCAGGTGCATCGCTCCCATTGGATCAACTTTGAAGAGGTTTCCAGAGTTATCAAAAAGGACCGCAAAGTCTGGCTACGTATGTCGGATGGGTCCAACGTACCGGTCAGCCGAAAATACCGCGCACCACTGCGTGCTGCTGGCGTTATTTAGAGCACAATCACCAGCACCAAAATTGACAGCAAGATCAGCGCGGTTCCCCCGATCTCTCGCCCGGTAATCTTTTCTTTGAAGACGAACACCGTCGCCAGGAAAGAAAATACCAGTTCCACCTGCCCCAGTGCTTTGACGTACGCCGCGTTTTGCAAAGTGAAGGCCATAAACCAGCAAAGCGATCCGATCATCCCGGTAAGCCCGACCAGCGCCGTGACCCGCCAATGGCGTAAAACGCGGCTGATCTCTTCGGGTTCGCGGAACCGCAGCCACGTGGCCATGACCAAAGACTGAAAAACAGTCACGCACATCAGGGTTGTCACTGCGCGAAGCAAAAAATGACCATCCCCAAGCGCCAGCGATGCCCCGCGATAGCCGATCGCTGATACCCCGAACAAAGCCCCCGCAGCCAGGCCCATGCCAGCCGCACGGTTGAAGAAACGACCAGCCCCCTGCCCACCTTCCGGCGGATCTGACAAAAGCACGACGCCCACAAGGCCGATGACTATCGCGCCGAGGCCAAAGCCCGACACACCTTCTCCCAGCACAACCAACCCGACCAGCACGGTCTGTATGGTCTCGGTCTTTTTGAAAGTGATGCCGACGGCAAAATTGCGCTGGGTAAACAAGGCAACGACCAACATTGTAGCGCTGATTTGGGCCAAGCCACCGACCATAGCAAACACCCAGAACCGCCCGCTGGTCGTGGGAATTGTGTCGCCGGTCACGACCAAGAACATTGCCAACACGGCACAGGCCAGCGGTGCGGCAAAAAGAAATCGGGCAAATGTGGCGCCCCCAGTGGTCAAACCAGTGGCCCGCAGGTGTTTTTGCAGCATAAACCGCAGGTTCTGCGAAAACGCAGCGGCTATTGTTATCGGAATCCAAAGCTCCATGGCGCCTTTGGATCACAGCCGGTGGGAAAGGGAAAGCGTCGGCGCGCTAGGTGTCGGGGACGTCAAACACCTGACACGTGGTAGACCCGGTCGCATAAAGCTTGCCGTCGTCGACCCCGCGCAGTTCTGCGCTGGCAACACCCGTCGTACGCCCCACATGGGCTGCGATGCCAACGGCATCAGCGGGGATGCCTGGGCGTATGGGTCGAATAATGTTGATCTTGAATTCCAGCGTCGTTGAAGCTTTGCCCGGCGGGACCTTGGACTGAATAGCGAGTGCCATCGCGCTATCCAAAATCGCCCCGTACCAACCACCGTGGGTCACACCCATCGGGTTGGCCGCTTCAAACTCCGGTGTTCCGCGAAAAACAACGCGTCCCGAAGAGACTTCCACCAAATCGAAACCCATCAGGGCGGAAATAGGGGCGGCGGCGACCTCTCCGGTCATGCTTTTTTGCAGCCATTCCAACCCGCTCATGGATCGCAACACCTCGGGCGTCGGCAGATCGTCAAGTGATTGAGCGTGACGGCGTTTGGACATGGGGCAAGCTCCTTGATTGCCCCGTCAGGTTAGATTGTGGCTGCCTTGGCTCAAGCAGAAACAGCAAGCGACCCGGTTTGACGCAGCGTTCGGCCCAGCGCACGGCAGACATCATACGTTAAGGTCGGATCGTTCAACGTGTAGATATGCAAATGGTCCACGCCTTCTTGCAGCAGGCCATCACACAGCTCGGTGGCGGTCGCCGTTGCAAACAGGCGTGTGGTGTCGCCCGCCTCTGCCCGGTTAAACCCTTCGCGAAGCCACCACGGGATCGGGATCCCACAGGCGCGTGCGAAGCGGGCCATGCGCGGGAAATTCTCAATCGGCAAGATCCCGGGCAACAGTGGGATCTTGATCCCGGCGTCCGCCGACTTGTCGCGCAGGCGCAGGAAATCTTCGGGTTCAAAGAAAAACTGCGTAATGCCCGCTGACGCACCTGCGTCCGCTTTACGGCGCAACCAATCCAAATCTGCCTGGGCGTCTTTCGCTTCCGGATGCGGATGCGGGTGGGCGGAGCACAAAATATCGAGTGTACCAATATCAGCCAATGCGCTTATCAGATCAATGCTGCTGGCAAACCCATCCGGATGCGCCACGAACTGTCCCGCATCTTTCGGCGGGTCACCTCGCAAGGCCACAATTTTGGTCGCCCCTTTCGCAGCATAAGCCCGCGCGCGGTTCAAAGTCTCAGCCCGGCTGGCATCAACACAGGTCAAATGCCCAGCCACAGGCAATCCGTATTCGCGGCGGATCAACCCAACGGCGTCTGTAGTGACATCTCGCGTTGATCCACCAGCGCCATAGGTGACTGACACAAATTCCGGGGCTAAGGGGTGTAAAACGTCCAGCGCCGACCAAAGCTTAAAGCTCGCCTCAAGCGATTTAGGTGGAAAAAACTCAAAGCTGAGCGAGAAGGCATGGGACATTGGGGAAACTCCTTTGGCGCTAAAATGTCTGGGAACGAGACTTGAATCAAACTCATAATCCTCATAAGAACTATGAAAACCATTCACGTAGCGAGCTGCGATGCATCTGGAATTTCGTCATCTTCGAACCATTCGCGCAATCCATGAATTGGGTGGGTTGGCCCATGCAGCTAAATCCCTGAACATCAGCCAATCGGCGCTAAGCCATCAGATCAAGGCGTTAGAAGACCAGGTCGGGATGGAGCTGTTCATTCGCCGATCAAAACCCCTGCGTCTGTCAAAGGCCGGGATGAAGCTGCTAGCCCTCGCCAATTCGGTGATGCCCCAAGTGGACGCACTTGAACAGGATTTTGAAGACCTCAAAGCAGGCAAGACCGGGCGGATGCATATCGCGATTGAATGCCACGCGTGTTTCGAGTGGCTGTTCCCGGTGCTGGAAGAGTTCCGAAAATCCTGGGCAGGCGTGGACGTGGACATCCGCCCGGGCCTCGCTTTTGACGCATTGCCCGCCTTGCAACGCGAAGAGGTGGATCTGGTGATCTCCGCTGATCCAGAAGATCTGTCGGGTGTCGAGTTTGTACCGCTTTTCGACTATGAGCCCACGTTTGTCTGCGCCCGCAACCACCCTTTGGCCGAAAAGGACTTCGTAGAGGCAGAGGACTTCCGGGGCGAGACGTTGATCACCTACCCGGTCGATAAAACTCGGCTCGACGTATTCACCCAACTTTTGCTGCAAGCCGGGGTCGAACCAAAGGCGATCCGGCAGGTCGAACTTACTGCCGTGATCATGCTGCTGGTCGCATCAGGCCGCGGCGTGTCCGTATTGCCGGATTGGGTGATAGAAGATCAGAAATACGGCCACGACTTCGCGGCCAAGCCGTTAACAGAAAGTGGTCTGACCCGCAGGCTTTACGCCGCGATCAGGGAAGACGAGGTGGATACAGGCTACATGGCCGACTTCGTTATGATCACGCGCGATCAGGTGGCGGAGTAGCCGGCCTGTTTCTTGAAAAAACCGCCTGCCCGATAACGCCAGCCATGACCACTAGGATCAACAAGGGCACATACCCAATCGCCTGAACGGAAAGCGCGCGACTAGCTGGGGCCACAAGCGTGTTTTCCAACGACGCCCATTTGTAAACCTCCGCTGCTAAGAACGCATCGCTGGTGATCATGTCGATCAGGTCCCGGCGGCTGCGATATCTGACAATGGCGAGGGTATCGAATTGCCCGGCCGTCGGCCCAACTGAGTTGATTATCGTGTGCTGCCGCACTGCTTGCGAGATTGGGTAACTTCCGCGACGCAACAGCAATGGCAGCACCGCACGGCCATAGGCCGCGTCTGCACTGGCACCGTCCTTGCTTTCAGAAACATAACCCGACGGATAGTCGGCGGCATCTCGAAACTCCATCAGGTTGATCATCACAAAGGGGCGTCCGTCGTCATTCCGCAAGAAAGCTTCAAAAGCTTCAGAGTCCGCCCACTGATTGCCGCCGATCTCAGCCTGCTTTGCCAGAAAATCATCAACCTCCGCTTCCGACAGCGGGCCGCGCAAAGGTGTGTGCCAGGCGTAGAACGCCAGTAGCAAAGCCAGAAATGGTGCCAGAAGAATTGCGGTGCGTTTCATGTAAAATCCCTCGTTTGAATGACTTTACGCGGTAATGGTGGAATTCCGTCGCCAAACATTTTGCGAACGGCCTTTGGAACACGCGTCGCAGGGCCAACCAGTCGAGCGCCCCTTCCCTTTCCGCCGCCGCTGGCATAAACGCGCCCCACACCCACAAGCGGAGCACACCCATGTCGCAGTTGTCGGCCAATATGAATGTTATGATCAAGGCAGCCCGCCGGGCGGCCAGATCCTTAATGCGTGATTTTGGCGAGGTGGAGAACCTGCAAGTGTCCACCAAGGGGCCCGGCGATTTTGTCAGCCGGGCTGACACCCGTGCCGAAGAGATTATCCGCGAAGAACTGACAACCGCGCGTGTCAACTATGGCTGGCTGGGCGAAGAAAGCGAGGAGGTCGTGGGCACCGATCCGACGCGGCGCTGGATCGTGGATCCGCTGGATGGAACCACAAACTTTCTACACGGGCTGCCTCATTGGGGTATTTCCATTGCGCTGGAACACAAGGGCCAGATTACATCCGCGCTGGTGTTCAACCCGGTCGCGGATGAGCTGTTTGTGGCTGAAAAAGGCGCGGGCGCCTGGGTAAATGATCGCCGCCTGCGGGTGTCAGCCCGTCGTGAAATGATGCAGATGATTTTTTCAACAGGCCTGCCTTACGGCGGACGCCCGGACTTGCCCCAAACCATGCGCGATCTGGCGCGCCTGCTACCGGGGTGCGCCGGAGTGCGACGTTGGGGGTCAGCCTCGCTTGATTTGGCTTACGTGGCTGCTGGCCGCTATGACGGCTTTTGGGAACGTGGTCTAAAGCCCTGGGATATGGCCGCAGGCATCTTGTTGGTGAAAGAAGCTGGCGGATTCGTCGAACCTCTGGTTGGCGAGACAATTTTCAGCAGCGGAACCATTATCGCGTCTAATGATCAGGTGTTTGACAATCTCGCCAAATTATTACGCGACGACACGTAGTCATCTGACGGATTATTCGGTCGCCATCTGTTTTAGGGCATTGTTTTAAAGGCTTTACGAGGGCGGGGTGAATTCTACTTTTGCGTCACCTGCCATCAGCGTGCCTTTGGCACGGCCGAACCGCAGATACGCAATCCCGGCATCCTCAAATTGTGTATAAATCACGCCCGCCTCTTTACCATCAGAGGTGATCGGCGTGCCCACTGGCACTTGTTTGTCGATCTTTACCGTCACAAGCCCTTTGTTGAGCGTAGTTTTGTGGTGCATCCGGGCCGTCACCTCCTGTCCGACGTAACAGCCTTTGCGGAAATCGACGCCATTCAGGCGCTCAAAACCGCACTCCAGAATAAAAGACTGATCTGCTATCAGTTCTACGCCGGTTTTAGGCACGCAATGTTGGACCCGCACTTTGTCCCAATCCACCGGTGCCCCCAGTTGCCCATCGTATCCGCGCCAGCCGAGTTCCTGGGATCTGGGATCGGCAAAAGCCCCTGGGGGAGTGGGGCCGAGGCCGCGGGACACCTCGATCTCCGTGCCTGCCACCGCCACATCAGCCCGCAAGCGGTACATGTTCAGCCGTTGCGCCAGATGGGGTGCGCGGTCTTTGGCCACATCAACCAGGATACTGTCACCGTCACGGACCAGAAAGAAATCGAACAGAAATTTACCCTGAGGCGACAAAAGTGCCGCGTAAACAATACCTTGATCCAAGCCGGAAAGGTCGTTGGTTACCATGTCTTGCAGGAACTTTTCGCGATCATCACCGGTGACGCAAATGACAGCGCGGGAGGGGTCATGCATGCTGAACTTCCTAAGCGGGGAACTCTGCGGTATCTAAGCCGCAAAGAAGGGAAAAGCTAGGCATGCGTGCGCCGGTCACCGTATTGATACCTACGCTGAACGCGGCGGCGTCTTTAGGCCCACTGCTTGCAAACCTTTACGAGGCCATGACCGCAGGGCTTATTCGCGAAATAATTCTGGCGGATGGCGGCAGCACCGATGGCACGCTGGAAGCCGCAGAGCGCATCGGCGCGCGGCTGGTGCAGACACCGCCGGGACGTGGTGGTCAACTGGCTGCTGGTGCACAAATTGCAGAGGGTAATTGGTTGCTGGTCTTGCATGCAGATACCACCTTGCCGCCCGGCTGGATGCACGCCGTGAAAGACCACATCAGAGATCACCGGGATGCGGGTTATTTTGGGTTGGCTTTTGATACCAAGGGACTTGCCGCAACGATCGTAGCGGGGTGGGCCAACCTGCGGGCGCGTTTTTTTGGCCTGCCCTACGGCGATCAGGGTCTGCTGGTTCCGATGGCGCTTTATCGGTCGGTTGGAGGCTATTCAGATATTCCTTTGATGGAAGATGTCGCGTTGGCGCGCGCACTAAAAGGCCGACTTCGGCGTATTCCCTGCAAGGTCACAACCAGTGCCGTCCGATACTTGCGCGATGGCTGGCTGCGGCGCGGGTGGCGTAATTTGACGACGCTGGGGCTTTACTTCGCAGGAGTAGACCCGGAACGGCTGGTTCAACGCTACCGATAGATCGCGGAGTTTGGAGCCTCCGGCGGGAGTATTTTTTCAATAGAGACAGCTAGGCAGTGTCCACCTGCTAGTGGGGGTCACTGCCTGCGGTCGAGAAAAAGCGGGCAACCCTGTAAAGCAATCCGCCGCGACGATCACGCCCTGTAAAGCTGCGCGATGGGCTGCGGCTCCCGTTTGCCGGTTTCATATCAAATTGCAGGTTGTAGAGGTCCGCATACAGCCCCCCACGTTCAAGAAGCGCCTTGTGGGTGCCCTGATCAATGACGCGGCCTTGATCCATAACCACGATATTGTCCGCATCCAGGATCGTAGCCAAGCGATGCGCGATTACCAAAGTAGTTCGACCATTTGACAGTTCCGACAACGCGCAGCGGATCGCTGATTCAGATTGAGCGTCCAGCGCACTGGTAGGTTCATCAAGCAGCAGTACAGGTGCATCGCGCAAGATTGCCCGAGCAATTGATAGTCGCTGGCGTTCCCCCCCTGAGAAGTTGGCTTTTGCCGGTTCCACAACCGTGTCGTATCCGTTTGGCAGGGCATCAATGAAAATATCGGCTGCGGCAGCTTTTGCAGCTGCGATGCAGGCCTCGCGCGTAGCGCCGTCTCGCCCGAAGCCAATGTTTTCCAAGATTGTGCCTGACAAGAGCACGCTGTCTTGACTGACGACGGAAATCTGGGCCCGCAGATTCTCTAGTGTCAGGTCCCGAATCGGAATACCGTCTAGTTCTATCTGACCAGAAGTGGCGTCAAAAAGCCTTGGGAGAAGGTTGAAAACGGTGGATTTGCCGGCCCCGGACCTCCCTACAAAGGCAACAGTTTGTCCCGGTTCGATGGCCAGATCGATGTTTTTGAGCGCCTCAAACCCGTCCGGATAAACAAAGCCCACATCCTTGAATGCGATGTTCCCCAGGACAACACCTTCGGCAAGTTCTTTTTTGCCGTCTTCAATATCGTTTCGTGTGTCGTATAGCGCATAAACCCGTTCGAGTGCGGCCAGGCCCTGCAATCCGGTGGCATATGCTCCGCCGAGTTTTCGCGCGGGGTTCGTGGCCACCCCAAGGGCTGTAATTAGGCCGATAAAACCCGCCAAATCAATGGCACCTGCCTGCATACGCAAAGCCACTAATAGCAGGAGGATTGCAATGGCCACGCCAGCCAGGATTTCGATCATTGGCGTGATCAGCGCCTGCCAGCGGACCATGCGGATACGCAGTTTTCGCAACGACTCAAAGACAACCCCGGCGGACCGTTCCAGCCAGGTTTCCAATTGATAGGTCCGCACCATGCGGATGCCACCCAGCCCCTCATTTACCGCGCTGTTCATATGCGCGATCTCTTGTTGGGTATCTGCTGCGATACGCCGGATCCGTGCCCCCGCTATTCCCATCGGGCCAAATGCGACGAAAAACACTGCGATAAGACCCAGCGCCATGGCCCAATCAATTGACAACATTACGACGATTGCAGCGATCAACGTGAGGATGTCGCGAAATCCACCGAAAACCACAACGGCGGCCATGCGGATCAAGTCAATATCGGCTGAAAACCGGGCAGCCAGTGCGGCCGGGCTTTCCGCAAGAAGATGCGCCAAATCCATGCGCACAAGCCGGTCAAACATGTGCTTTTGCATGCCTGCCTGTACGCGGGTCAGAACGTTATTTTGCGCGATTTGTTGGCCGTAATGGGCCAATCCTTTGGACGCAGTCAGCCCAATTACGCCAAGAGGTCCCCACCAGACGACCGAAAAATCACGCGCTTCAAGCGCGGCAATAACCCATTCCATGAATTTCGCATAGCCCGCGGTCGACAACGCTACGACGATCATAAAAGCTAAAATCACAATAATGGCCGGCCAATGCGGTGAAAGCCATTCGCGCCAAAGTCTGCCGTAGGCGGCGCGCGCCGTCATACGCGGAGCAATCGGAGGAGTGTCTGTCATTTGTCCCAAGCGCTATCGCGGCCACTCTCGGGCCAAACCTCTCCGCTTTTATCACCCTGCACGCGCTGCGCAAAGTGCCTTTGACCTCCGCCTCACGGGGCGCTACGCGTGGAGCTAAGCCAAAGAGGTGCGCGGATGACACTAAATTTCGGAAAACAGCAGCTTTCAATCCCTGGCCCGTCGGTCATGCCAGATCGGGTTCTGCAGGCGATGCACGTGCCCTCCCCCAATATTTATGAGGGCCCGCTGGTGGAGATGGTGGACACCCTTTATCCCGACCTGAAAGCTGTAGCCCGTACCCAGCATGATTGTGCGATCTACATCGCCAACGGCCACGGCGCGTGGGAAGCGGCGATCTGCAACACATTGAGCCGAGGGGACCGGGTGCTGGTTTTGGTCACGGGCCGGTTTGGTCGCGGTTGGGGCGAAATGGCGCGCGGTTTGGGTATCGAAGTAGAGTTTATTGAATTCGGCAATCAGGCGGCTGCGGATGCTCAAATTGTGGAAGATCGCTTACGTGCGGACACCGCGCAAACGCTGAAAGCAGTTGTCACGGTGCAAACTGACACAGCCTCCTCCGTACAAAACGACATCGCGGGCTTGCGTAAGGCGATGGATGCGACCGGGCATCCGGCGCTTTTCTGGGTCGATTGCATCGCATCGCTGGGGTGTGATCGCCACGAGATGGACGCCTGGGGTGTCGATGTAATGGTCACCGGCTGCCAGAAAGGCCTTATGACGCCTGCAGGTTTAAGCTTTGTTTTCTTTAACGAAAAAGCGCGCGAAGCGCGGGCCTCGGCAGATCTGGTAACCCCGTATTGGGATTGGGAAAACCGCACACGCGGGGATGTCTTTTATCAGAAATTTGCAGGCACTGCGCCCACCCATCACCTCTTTGGTTTGCGAGAGGCGTTGAACATGCTGGTGCATGAGGAAGGGGTTGAAGCCTGCTGGCACAGGCACGTCGTTTTGTCAGAGGCGGTTTGGGCCGCACTCGACAACTGGGCCTGCGAAGGCGGCTTGTCCATGAATATTACGGATCCCGCAATTCGGTCGCGTGCTGTTACGGCCGTATGGACCGCGCCCGATGATGCCGGGCGCCTTCGGCGTTGGTGCGAACAAGAGGGCGGGTTGACACTTGGCATTGGCCTGGGCCTGACAGAGCCCGGCACGCCAGGTTGGGACCGGGTCTTTCGCATCGGGCATATGGGGCATTTGAACCCGCTGATGTTAATGGGTTGTTTGGGCACAATGCAGGCGGGTATGGCCGCGCTCGAGATTCCCTATGAAAGCGGCGGGCTGGAAGCAGCAGCGCGGCGTATAGCCGACGGATAAATTTCGGGGCGCTTCCCCCAATACGGCGCAAGTTTTGTAAACTGGTCCGGGCCTTGGGCCAGGAGTAAAAAGGACGCTCGCAGCTTACTTTTTCTTCGACCGTGCCCGCGCGGCGGCAGCCCGGATTTCGTCAGCGATTTCTTCGGCCTCTTCCGGATCAAAATCCATCGGTATCTCGACCCCGCGACTTTCGACAAACAGCCGCACCATCCCGTCGGTGGTTGGTCCAATCTGGAGGTTTGCCTCCATGTCGCGTTCGGTGTTGATACCCATGACAGCCTCCGAAGAATATGAACGCGTCCCCTACCCCGCACAGGCTCGGTTTTCAAGTCGGCGCCTCTTGCAATCGGCTTCGGCCAGCGATATTGGCAAGCTCCAGTGCGGACGTAGCTCAGTAGGTTAGAGCGCTTGATTGTGGATCAAGAGGTCCCCCGTTCGAGCCGGGGCGTCGGTACCATTCCCCTCAAAAACGAATTCTTAACCACCGGACTGCGGGGCTGTTTCTTGCACTATGCGACTGGCGATGTCTTGCAGCTTGACCACACCTATCTGAGCCATGACGGATCGTAGATCGGCCTCCATAATGTGGCACAGCCAATCAGGACCAGCCTCGCCCAGAGCGCCCATGGCATAGTGCCAGGCACGTCCCATCATCACCATATCCGCACCAAGGGCGACGGCACGCATTACGTCAAGCCCGCCCCGCACCCCACTGTCAAAGACTATCGGTACGTCGTCGCCCACCGCCGCCCGGATTTTAGGCAGTTGCGTGATGCTGGCCGGGGCCGCGTCCAATTGCCGTGCCCCATGGTTAGACACCCAGATACCGTCAACACCAGCGGCGATTAGGCGCGTTGCTTCGTCTGGGTCCATCACACCTTTTGCCAAAAGATCGCCGTCCCATTCGTCACGTAGGGCCTCCAAATAATCCCAATCCGGGAAACCACGGATCACGCGGCCTGCATTCATGAACCGGTCTTCGGAGCGTTGTTCCGGCGTCAAATAGTCATCTGGCAGGACAATCTTCGGCTGCCCCTCTCGCAAAGTGCGCAGCGCCCATTCGGGATGCGTCATGATTTCCCAGGCAACTTTTGGTGTGATCTTTGGCGGTGCCGCCACATGCGCACGGCGCTGGCGTTCACGTCGGCTTTCTGCGGGCACATCAAGCGTCAGGATCAGCTTGGTGAACCCGGCCGCTTTGACACGCTTCAGGATGTCGCGGCGAACCTCCGGCTCGGCCGGGGCATAAAGCTGGAACCAACCCATGTCACCGGCGTGGGGGCCTATCTCTTCGGGCAGTTTGGTCGCAACAGTGGACAGGCAATAGGGCAATCGTGTCTTTGCCGCGCATCGCGCCAGCGCACGTTCCGCACCGGGCCAGATCATCCCCGACATACCAATCGGCGCGACACCGATGGGCATGGAAAAATCCTGCCCCATAAAGGTGGTGCTTAGATCCGCCTCCATCTCCCCTTTTAGGGTGGCCGGCAAGAACTGGATTGCGTCCAAGGCGGCACGATTGTTGTCGATGCCAAGTTCACGTCCTGTGCCGCTATCCAGATAGTCAAATGCGAAGAGAGGCATCTTGCGTTTGGCACGACGGCGCAGGTCGGCCACTTCGGGGTATGTGAAATCGAGATCCATGGGCCGGACATTACCCGGATGCCCCCGACGCGCAACACCGTGTGGCATCTGCCTTAATCGGTGAAACTCTCTTTCGCTTCTTCCCGCACCAGGGCGATCTGTTCTGCAAACCAGTTCGCAGACAAATTCATGATCACTCCGCGCAGGCCAAGCATATAGGCTTCGACCTGATCGCACAGGGCCAACGCCTCTTGCGCTTTGCCCATCCGGACATGAAGTCCGGCATCTGCCAACTGGATTGCCGCCTGTCCTACCAACCAGTCCTCTGATTGGGGTGGTATATATGCGCAAACGGCACGCCATACTTGCCGCGCTTCCCAAAAATAACCTGCCTGAAAGTAGCCGTGTGCCGACGACCAGGCATCGGAATCAGCAAGTTCCTGATTTGTCATGCCCGGCTCGGCTGTAGCGCAAAGGTTGTCGAACAACCCGTCCGGGTGGCGTTTTGTAACGCCGGGGACATAGGCGCGTGCTGGCCAGACGAAGATGCGCATGCCCGGACTATCCCGTCGGGCCGATGGTCAGATGCACCGGGTCAAGCCCGTCCACCCCACCTTCCAGAACATCGCCAACTTCAACCGGGCCAACGCCTGCGGGTGTTCCGGTCATGATCAGATCACCCGGCCCCAGATTGTAAAAACCCGAAAGGTGATTCAAAATTTCTGGCACGGTCCATATCAATTCCGCCAAAGACGCATCTTGGCGCGTCTCTCCGTTTTGGGTCAACCAAATGCGCTGATCAATCGGCGCTGCCATATCAACCGCCTTTGTTAGCGGTGCCAGCACACAGGACTGTTCTACATCTTTGCCCAGTGACCAGGGGCGTTGTTTCGCCCGCTCGGCCAACTGTAAATCCCGCCGTGTCATGTCGAGCCCGGTACAATAGCCGAAGACTGACCGGTCACCCGGCCCTATCGCAACCACCAGTTCTACTTCGAAATGGTAGTTCTCCGTGCCTTTCGGGTACGCAACCGTTGTGCCGCTGGCCGTAGCGGTTGACGGGCTCTTGGTGAAGTAGAACGGTTTTTCGCGGTCAACCTCCACACCCATTTCGGCTGCGTGTTTGGCGTAATTGCGGCCCACACAGAAGATGCGGTTAACGGGGTAGAGATCATCCTCTCCGTTAACCGGCAGACCGTAAGGGACGAGGGGGTCAAATTTGTACTGAGGCATGGCTGAATGGAAGCTGTTTCAAGGGCATACGCAAGATATGCGCCTTTACGGCCCAATGACCACCAGTTTTTAGAAGAATGCGTCCGCCCCAGGCAGCCAGGACGGAGCAAAATTACGTGGATTTTGGTGTCAGGCGGACACTTTTCCCAAAGCCAAGGAAATACTTGCTTGAAGATCATCCGTACCGCTTTGGGTCGCGGCTGGAGGAGCTTTGCGAACCGCAGGGGTTGCGTAGCTGGATTTCAATTTCTGGTGGTCTTGATCAAGTCGAACTCCAACTTGGTCGGACAGCACCAACCTGCTTTTCGTATGTTGCATAATCTGCGTCATCGTTATTCCGTCTACTAAAAGCGGGCGCTAAACCGGCAACCCGCAGAACTCGTCATGCCTCATATATAGCATCAACTTCTCAAAAATTTAATCCAAATTTGCGTGCGAAATAGCAAATTGGTAAATTTTGGGCAATTGTGTCAGCAACAAGGCAAGTGTTATGACGAGACCTAAAAGGTTAATACCAAAATGTCGGTTTCTATTTTGTAAACAAAGTGCGAATTTAGCGCCCATTACCCATATTTGGTTAACAAAATTGAAAATTTAATTAAATTTTTTCAACATCTTATGTAGATTTCCACTAATATCGAAAACATGAAAAAGAATTGAAGACGGGCGAGAGTTTTCCTAAGAACCGAACGTAATTTCTAAAAAATTCCATTTTTTCCACATACGAAACAGCGCGTTTCAAGCGCCATTTTCAGCAGAAAATGTTAGAAATCGAAGGGGGTACAATAGCGGCAAACACAGTTCGGCCCTATTTTCGGAAGCTCCACTTAGGCGTTTTGTTCTTCGGTGAAATGCGTGTATCGTCCCCTGCCATGAGCCTTCGAAGCGTAAAGTGCTTGGTCCGCGTCAGCCAACAGGTCGCTGGCGGTTTTCTTAGTCTGTAAGCTTACGACTGTGCCGCCGATGCTGGCGCCGACTTTGCAGATAATGTCTTCGAACCCGATCGGCTGGCATGTGCGTTCGATGATCCGTCCTGCAACCTTTTCTAGAAAATCGGCACCTGGCAAATCTGCAAGAATAACGACAAATTCGTCCCCTCCAATACGGGCAATAACATCGCCGGGCCGCACGGTGTTGCGCAGTCGATCCGACACCGTTTTCAAGACAAAGTCGCCGGCAGCGTGCCCGTGTGTGTCGTTCACTGCCTTGAAATAATCGAGGTCAATTTGCATCAACCCAAATGGTTCGGTGCGACGGCGAGAAAGGAGGCGCTCCATGTGCTGCTCCAAAGCTCGGCGGTTGGCCAAGCCTGTCAGACTATCGGTGGAGGCTTGCTCTTCCGCTGCAGTTTTGTCGCCCTGCAAACGCCGGTTTAGGCTTTCGCTGGCTGATTTGAGCACTTTTTGGATCGCAAACAGGTACAGCATTTCTATCGTCGGATCTGCCGGAGAGAAGTCACGGTGGCCCAACCCCTGTTGCGCCACCAGCGTCCCCACGTTCAGGCCGAGCGAGATGTTTATCAAAAGCCCTCCGTCAGCCGCTTCTACTGCCACACCTTTTAAAGAATAGTCGGGCAGCTCTTTCAGGCGAAGGGTCAATTTGCGCCCGGTTTGCCCCTTTAATTGGTCAAAACAATCGATACTGGATGGGCGATGCACATCAACGATGTCGAAAAGCTTGGACTGCGCGGGTGTTCCGCCGAGCAACTTTTGCAAGGTTGCACCGAGATGCACAATTTCACCGCCAGGGTCGGTGCGGATGTGAAATGGCATCAAGGTTTCCATCGCAGCGCCGGTTAAGGACACAGGTGCGTCAACGCTTTCGGCGTTCGCGGTACAAAGCCCCTGATGGGTCATAGCAGCACCTCGTTCAGTGTTGTGGCGTCCTGGATGTCACCTGACAAATCCATTTGAAGGACGGTGATATCAAATCGGCCTTCTTTCGACCCAGGCTCCGCAATGTGATCCACCAGCGCGAGCGTGTCATAGGCGCTGGCTACGGCTCGCAGAATACCCAAAAAGACAGTCCCATAGCCTGCCTTGGTAAAGGTGTAGTGCAAAACGCAACTACCGGGCACGGAGTTTTCGAGGCAAAATACTGGCACATCAAGTTCGGGCAAAACGATCCGGCAAAGATCGTGGAGCTCTTCCAGAGATTCGAGGAACTCTTCAAAGTTCTCGCCACCAAATTGCAGGAGTTGGCGCACCAGAGGTAGGCCTTCGGCCCCGGCGACATGGGTGCCAAAGTCCTCCAGGATGTCGTCGTGGGATCGGTTTAGAACTTTGGTGGCGCCCTCGACGATCTTATCGGTCAGATCGTCATCATAGGTCAGCATCGTTTCGAAGTTGTACTGCGACAGCCCACCCGTTACGCAGATGTCTTCCCAAACCTCTCCACCAAAAATGTCGGTGACATAGGTTTGCAGACCCTTGTTTACCATACCGTGCATCGCACACTCCGTTCCCTAGTCTTGGGGCAGAGCTAAGCGCTAATGCTTAACAGGCTAGTTAAGCCTGCAATTTGAATTATTAAAACTTCACTGAAGTCGGGCGGATCAGAAATCCGTCGGCACGCCGCCTTCGGCTTTGCGGCGCGCGACAAAGTCTGCCAGTTCTTCCCGGATTGCCTCGTCGATGGGCGGCGCTTCGTAAGAATTGATGATGTCTTTGGCAATTTTGTGGGCCCGTTCGGCGGTCCAAACACCGCCGTTCAGCTCCCAAGCCTCAAAGTTGGACCAATCCGACGCAAAAGGCGCATAAAACGCGGTTTCATAGCGATCTTGCGTGTGCTGAACACCAAAGAAGTGGCCCGCGTGACCAACCTCTTTGATTGCATCAACTGCCAGATCCGCCTCCGTTGTGGCGACCACCGGGTCCTCAAAATAGCGCTGGATCATCTGCAAAACTTCGCAGTCCATAACAAATTTTTCGGGGCTGGCAATCAGCCCGCCCTCCAACCAGCCAGCGGCGTGATACACTACGTTGGTCCCGGACTGGACCGCCGCCCAAAGACTGTTGGATGTCTCCCACATGGCCTGCCCGTCGGGTACGTTAGCAGCGCACACCCCCGAAGACCGAATGGGAATGCCGTAAAAGCGCCCGAGCTGCCCTGTCATCTGAGTGGCGCGCATGTATTCCGGCGTGCCAAAGGCGGGCGCCCCTGTTTTCATATCCACATTAGAGGTGAACGTGCCAATCGCCACGGGCGCACCCGGCGCCACAAACTGCAAAAGCGCAATCGCAGCAAGTCCCTCGGCAATCGACAGCGCTACAGCGCCCGACATGGTGACTGGTGCCATTGCGCCGGCCAACGTGAAGGGTGTGACCACCACAGGCTGCCCGCGCCGGGCATGGATCATTGCCCCTTCCAGCATGGGAAAGTCATGCTTCAGCGGGCTGACAGAGTTGATGTTGGTGTACATGCGCGGGACGGCGTCAAATTCGTCATTTGTCAGACCACCGGCGATGCGAACCATCTCCATCACGTCTTCAACCCGTTCGCGGCCCAAAGAATAAGCATGCGCCACTTTATCAGTCAGCGTGAGTTTTTCGTACAAACAATCCAGATGGCGAACTGAGGCATGGATGTCGATGGGTTCAACCGGGTAGCCACCGGCGAAGTGGATGCAGTTGAAATAGCCGGTCAACTTCATGAAATCTTTGAAGGTTTCAAAGTCACCCGACCGTTTGCCCTTTTCCAAATCCCACGCGTTGGGCGGGGACGATACATTGCCAAACGCCAGGCTGTTGCCGCCGATATGGATCGAACGATCCGGATTGCGCGGGACCATCCAGAAATCCGAAGGCGCCTTGCCCACCATTTCCATCACAAAATCTTCGTCCATTCGGACGTTTTGATCGGTCACTTTGCACCCGGCCTGCTTCAAGTAGCCCAATGCTTCGTCGTTCAGAAACTCAATCCCAATTTCGCTAAGGATGCGCATTGCTGCCTTGTGGATAGCCTGCACGCCGTCCTCATCCAGCGGCTCAATCGGGCGGTCCGTATTTTTGATTTGCCGCCAAGGCATCTGGTCGATGACCGCAGTTGATGTGCGCCGTACATTGCCCGCGCGCCCACCGCCCCGAGTTCGTCGTGCCATTGCGCCCTCCCCTGAGCGTTTGATCCGACCGCCACTTTTGCACTGCGCTTGCCTCTTTTGTCGCCCGTTTGCGACATGGCTTGACGCAAGCGGCGCGGTCAAGGTCGGTTTTCAGCAGTATCGCGGAGGGTATGACCGCGATGGATAAATTCCCACCAGACCCTGACCCCATCCATGTGGGGTTCCTGCTTGTGCCCGGGTTTTCGATGCTTTGCGTGGCGTCTATCATTAACCCTTTCCGGTCAGCGAACCGCGATTTGGGCCGCGAAAAGTACCGTTGGAGTTTTCTGAGCAGCGATGACGCACCCGCCCAGGCGTCAGACGGGATCGTTGTATCACCCAGCATCAAAATGCGCGAAGCATCGGAGTTTGATTACTTCTTTGTCGTGGCGGGCCTTGACGTGGACCCGCCAGCACGTGGGCTTTTGAACACCCATCTGCATCGATTGGCCGGGCGTTCTAAGATCTTTGGTGCATTGTGCACCGGGTCGTTCATTCTGGCGCGTGCGGGGTTTCTGGACGGTTACCGGTTCACGCTGCATTGGGAAAATCAGCCTGCCTTTGCTGAAGAGTTTCCCGAACTGGAGATCAGCCAAAACCTGTATGTTCTCGACCGTGACCGCTGGACCGGGTCGGGAGGCTTCAGTTCCATGGATGTGGCGTTGACAATCATCGCCTCGCACTCCGGTGAAGGCGTGGCGAACGCGGTGGGTAACCAATATCAGATCGACCGGATCCGGTCACAATCAATCGGCCAGCGCCCATTTGCGCTGAACCAATATGCGACCCTGCCTGATGCTGTGCAAACTGCTGTTGGGCTTATGATGGAAAACATGGAGGACCCGCTGCAAATCCCGGTAATTGCAGATGCTACGGGCAAAACAGTGCGTTCGCTAGAGCGGCTTTTTGCCCGACATCTCGGCGCATCCCCGGCGCGTTTTTACCGAAAGTTGCGCTTGGAAAGGGTTCGGCAGTTGTTATGGCACACCAACCTGTCAATTCTGGAGATTGCCCTGATGACCGGCTTTCCCAGCCCGTCCCATCTGTCACGGCTCTATCAGGCAGAGTTTGGCATGCGGCCGTCGGACGACCGCAAAGACCGAAATGCGCTGGCGCCGTAAGGTGGAAGCCAAATCTCCCTTCGTTTTAGGCTCGCAGCTACAGCAGTAAAAACTACAATCTGGCTAACAGCCCTGGCAGCTCAGAAATGTCGGCCAGCACATGATCCGCCATATGGGCGATGTCGTGGTGTTCGGCCGGGCCGGTTAGCACGCCGACGTTCATGCCCACCTTTGCCGCGCGCCCCGCGCCGAGATCGTGCGTGCTATCGCCAACCATCGCCACGGCATCAGCCGGTATCCCGGTTGCTGCGCAAAAGCCGTCGATCATCCCCGGCCCCGGCTTCGCCCCATGCCCGCTGTCAAAGCCGCACACAAAACTAAAAAACTCCGCCACGCCCGCATCTATTAACTGCATGGTCGCGCCTGCTTCGTAATCGTTGGTCGCGATCCCAAGCTTAAGACCACGCCCTGTCAGTTCTGAGAATAGGGCCGTCAGGTCACAAACCGGCAATGTGGGCAGCTTTTCCAATGCCTCTACCGCAACGGCATCAATCGCCTCCAGATCCCAGTCGGGCAGATGTTCCGCCCAAGCGGTATTCACCTCCCCCGCAGATCCGCCAACGATCAAGCTGCCTGCCAGAAAGTCCTGCGCAGCCACGTCAAACCCCACAGCCTCTGCCAACTTGGCTTTCAGCGCCGCGTCACCGGCGGAAAGCCGATCCAAAACGCTGTCACACCAAAGCGCCCAGGTGCCTGCGTATTGGAACAGCGTTCCGTCTTTGTCGAAAACGATTCCGCGAATGGTCATGGATGGCTCCTTTTCGTTGCAGACTTCTTCGCGCTGAGCAGCGCGCGACGCAAGCCCCAGGGCCATCAACAAGTGTTGCGTGATGCAACGGTCGCTGACCGCTTGCACCACCCCGCCCCGCGACCCATATTCAGCCCCATGAGCCTGCCACCCGGATTCCTTGATGAGTTGCGCACCCGCACCTCCATTGCCCAAGTGGCAGGCCGCAAGGTCACCTGGGATCCGCGCAAGTCAAATCCAGGCAAAGGGGATATGTGGGCGCCCTGCCCATTCCACCAGGAAAAGACGGCCAGCTTCCACGTCGACGACCAAAAAGGGTTTTACTACTGTTTCGGCTGCCACGCCAAAGGCGACGCTATCGGGTTCGTGAAAGAAACTGAGAACGTAGGTTTTATGGAAGCTGTGGAAATCCTGGCCCGAGAGGCCGGGTTGACCATGCCGGCCCGCGACCCGCGCGCCCAGGAAAAGGCAGACCGGCGCACACAATTGTCCGAAGTGATGGACCAGGCCGCGCGGTTCTTTCGGATGGCGCTTGCCTCTAACCGGGGTGCTGGCGCGCGCGACTATCTGGACGGGCGCGGGTTGCCGCAGGCCACACAGGACAGGTTTGAAATCGGTTTTGCGCCTGACGACCGGGGCGCCCTGCTGCGCCACATGTCGGAAAAATCTGTTTCGGAAAAGGACCTGATCGACACCGGTATGGTGATCAAACCTGACGATGGAGGCCAGGCGTACGACCGGTTTCGTGGCCGCATCATGTTCCCGATCCGCGATGCACGCGGCCGCTGTATTGCGTTCGGCGGACGCGCGCTGAGCCCCGAAGCACGGGCCAAGTATTTGAATTCGCCGGAAACAGAGCTTTTTGACAAAGGTCGATCGCTCTACAATCTCGGCCCCGCTCGGGAGGCCGCAGGAAAGACCGGCAGCCTAATCGTGGCCGAAGGTTATATGGATGTCATCGCGCTTGCCCAGGCTGGCTTCAACCACGCGGTAGCCCCGCTTGGCACCGCTGTCACCGAGGACCAGTTGCAAATGTTGTGGCGTGTTTCGGGCGAGCCGGTGGTGGCCCTTGACGGTGACAAAGCGGGGCTTCGTGCAGCCTACCGCTTGATTGATCTCGCCCTGCCGCTGCTGGAACCCGGACGCAGCCTGCGATTTGTGGTTTTGCCCGAAGGACAGGACCCCGATGATCTGATCAAGGCATCTGGCGCTGGAGCAATGCAAAAACTGCTCGACAGCGCGCAGCCCATGGTGAACCTGCTGTGGCAGCGGGAAACAGAAGGCAAGAATTTTGACAGCCCCGAGAGGCGGGCCAGCCTGGATGCCGACCTGCGCGCGGCGCTGCGCAAGATCGCTGACACGGGGCTGCGCCGCCACTATGGCGACGCGATACAGGAACTTAGGCAGTCGTTGTTCCGCCCGACCCAGGCGCCCCCCGGTCGTAGGTTCCAAAAACGCACGCCAACCGCCACCCAAGGGTCAAAAGCCTCACTGTTGGCGCAGGCCGGGGAACGTGGCCCCGAACGGCTGAGGGAAGCTTTGATCCTGACGGCAGCCATCCGATGCCCCAAAGCCGCGTTGGAAATGGAAGGCGCGTTGGAAAGACTGCCGGTTTCGTCGCCCGATTTCAGCAAAATTCTTGGCGCCCTCTTGGCATCGCTCGATGAAGACCTAACTGGAGAGACATCAGGGGACGCATTGCACAAACGTATGGTGGACCGATTGGGGTTTGACCCACTCGAAACACTTACAGCGCTGCCGCCGCTACGGGCTCACCCCCTTTTGCGGGCCGGGACGGACCCGGAATTGGTTGCGCAAACTTTGCGAGAAGAACTGGTCAAACACGCGGCAATCAAAGGGGCCGAAGCAGAACTGGAAGAAGCCGCCCGAGATATGGATGATCTGGCTGATGAAGGGCTGACGTGGCGGATTCAGCAGGCTGCGGAAGCCCGTGAAAAGGCCACAAAAGCGCAGATCGAATCAGGTGGTGACGGCGAAGACCGTGAAAATCTGTCGAAAGGGTTACAAAAACTCCTCGATGATCAGGTTTGGGTAAAGAAAAAAGGGTAATCCCATTGCGAATCACCCCTTGGATAGGTTGATTCGCTGGTAATTTAAGTGATTCGGTTTACAGCGGCCGAATCGGCCGGGGGATCGGCGAATTTTTAAGGGGCACAGGTCTTCACGGACGAGAGAGCCCTATCAGAGGCGGAGGCTGACAATGGCAGCGAAAGACGCAGAACTGGAAAAGCACGACGACCAGGACGCAGGTCCGATGGGCGACATGTCTCAGGCAGCGGTCAAAAAGATGATCGCAACGGCCCGGGCGCGCGGCTACATCACCTATGATGAGCTGAACCAAGTCCTTCCCCCCGATCAGGTATCGTCCGAGCAGATCGAAGATGTGATGTCCATGCTCTCGGAAATGGGCATCAACATCATCGAAGAAGAAGAGCTTGAAGATGACGGTCCGAAAGACCTGACCGTAGTCGACGACAAAGCCAAAACCCTGGCGCTTGCCGAGACCGGCAAAGAGACGATGGACCGCACCGATGACCCGGTGCGCATGTACCTGCGTGAAATGGGGTCGGTCGAGTTGCTATCTCGCGAAGGTGAAATCGCGATTGCCAAGCGGATTGAGGCCGGACGCAACACGATGATTGCCGGGCTGTGCGAAAGCCCCCTGACCTTTCAGGCGATCACCATCTGGCGCAACGAACTTCTTGAAGAAGATATCCTGCTGCGCGACGTGATCGACCTAGAGACCACCTTTGGCAACTCCATGGAAGAAGACGGGGAAGAAGAAAACGTCGTTGAAGGTCTGAAACCCGTAGAAGGTGAACAGCCCAAAGCGGAAAAAGAGCAAGAGGTCGACGCGGACGGCAACCCGATACAATCCGACGACGACGATGACGACGACGAAGATGACGCCGCCAACATGTCGCTGGCCGCAATGGAAGCAGCTCTTAAGCCGCAAGTGCTGGAGACGCTGGAAAAAATCGCGCACGATTACGAAGATCTGGCTGGCATGCAAGATGAACGTATTTCGGCGACGATCAACGACGACAACAGCTTTTCCGACAGGTCAGAGAAGGCGTACCAAACGCTGCGGTCGTCCCTTGTTGAACAGGTCAACGCGCTGCACCTGCACAACAACCGGATTGAAGCGCTGATTGACCAGCTCTACGGCATCAATCGCAAGATTATGTCACTGGATTCCGGCATGGTGAAACTTGCCGACCAATCCCGCATCAACCGCCGCGAGTTCATCGACGAATACCGTGGGTCAGAACTGGACCCAATGTGGCTCGACGGCATTGCTGAAAAGCCAGGTCGTGGCTGGAACACCTTTATCGAACGTTTTCGTCCCAAGGCCGAAGACATACGCGCCGAAATGGCCCAGGTGGGCCAATATGTGGGCGTCGACATCACAGAATTCCGGCGCATCGTGAACCAGGTACAAAAAGGCGAAAAAGAAGCCCGCATTGCGAAAAAAGAAATGGTGGAGGCGAACCTTCGGCTCGTGATCTCCATCGCCAAGAAATACACCAACCGTGGCCTGCAATTCCTCGACCTGATCCAGGAAGGCAACATCGGCCTCATGAAGGCGGTCGATAAGTTCGAATACCGCCGGGGTTACAAGTTCTCCACCTACGCCACTTGGTGGATCCGCCAGGCCATCACCCGGTCTATTGCCGACCAGGCTCGCACGATCCGCATTCCGGTCCACATGATCGAGACGATCAACAAACTGGTGCGCACTGGCCGCCAGATGCTGCACGAGATTGGCCGCGAACCGACACCGGAGGAATTGGCAGACAAGCTGCAGATGCCATTGGAAAAGGTCCGCAAGGTGATGAAGATCGCCAAGGAGCCGATTTCGCTGGAGACGCCTATCGGCGACGAAGAAGACAGCCAGCTGGGCGACTTTATCGAAGATAAGAACGCCGTTCTGCCGCTCGACTCAGCCATTCAGGGCAACCTGAAAGAGACGACGACCCGCGTGTTGGCATCTTTAACGCCGCGCGAAGAGCGCGTCCTGCGGATGCGCTTTGGTATCGGTATGAACACGGACCATACGCTTGAGGAAGTGGGGCAACAGTTCAGCGTGACCCGTGAACGGATCCGGCAGATTGAAGCAAAAGCACTTCGGAAGCTGAAGCACCCATCGCGGAGCCGGAAGCTGCGCAGTTTCCTGGATCAGTAGCGATTTACACTGATAGCAAGAATATCGGTCCGCCAAAGCTGCTGAACGCGACATCGGTCGATCTCGGCATCCAGGGTAGTGATGTCGGGAAAGTCAAACTCGAGGGCGTAAAGTGACACGCGGATGTATCGCTGCACTTTTGGCTCTCGCAGCTTGCAACCAAACGCCTCAGCCAACCACTCAAGAAACCCAAAGCGAGATTGGTCAAGGCTGCGTCAGAGGGTTGACGTTGGCCTTAACAGAACACAGCGATGAACTTAACGGAACACGCCCAAATTTTGAAAAAGTAGCGTCCACGATCGCTAAAACGTTTGGCGAGGTGTCGGGCAAAAAACATAGGGCCTGCAAGGTCAAAGTAAAGGTCAGCGTTCCGCGACGCTTCAATGGTGTCACCAAATTCGTGCGCTACGACCTTGTGATGTCGTCCTCTCGGCATCGCATCTGCATCAATATGTCCAACAACTCATCGGCCTTTTTGTTGAAGGACAAGTATCCCACAACGTCACAGCCGCGACCCACAGGCGTTATCGCTGCTAACACTGTTTTTCTAGCACCGTGTTTTGACTTTGATGGTGAACTGAAGGGCTATTTGGACACTTATGATCTGTAACATTCCCATCAGGAAATAAGTGCTTATGGGGCTTGGTTGGTGAGAGCGGCCCAGGACAGAAAAAACCTTTTCGCCCAGTACTCAAGCGAAACGATGCTTGAAATCGGAATGTACCAGTTTCACTATTGATCCCATGCAAAGCCTCTTCATCCTCCCGTTCCTCACGACTCCGGCACTCGCGTGCACCTCCGGCACCACGCTTTTTTCTTGCGCCATCGCGGGCAAAGCACAGGTCGTTACCGTGTGCAATACCGGGGACGCCGTGACCTACACCTACGGACGCCCAGACCGCGCGCCGGACATAAGTTTGGCAAGTGCTGTGGCCACCGTCGGCTACTCACCATGGAATGGGATTGGGCGGTCGATCTATGAAGACGTCACCTTCACCAACGCGGGATATGACTACACGGTTTGGGGTGCGCTGGACCGGCAAATCCTGGAAGATGACCCGGCTGATCAGATGTCAGGCGGAATTGTTGTCACCAAAGGGGATGAGACGGTGGCGCAACTTATGTGTGATCCCAAGACAATCGCTGTCGCTTTGGACCAGCTTTGGGGCCTCAAAGAAGCAGCGGGCCAATGTTACGACCGCGATGCATTTGAATGGCGGGCATGTTGAACCAGACGGCTATTGCTGTGGATAGGCATGCAAAATTGACCTCAGTATTGGGGTAATCGGCGTCCAAAAGTGCCCCCCCTGATATTTTGTTTCACGGTCTCTCTCAAAAGATTTGAGGGAGTGGTTTGGGGATGTTGGTTGTGGAGACGATTGCG
>JBCCET010000031.1:0-39741 GCA_039030095.1 Pseudomonadota bacterium
GACATTTTGCGCGCTACTCAGGAGGATATGTTTCGATGACACTCACTATCGTCGGCGGAACCGGCCCGCAGGGCCAGGGCCTGGCGCTGCGATTTGCGCGGGCCGGTGTGCCCATTGTGATTGGATCCCGCGACGGCGACCGCGCGGCAGAGATCGCCGCCGAACTAACCGCCAAACTGCCAGATGGCAGTGCGACCATTGCCGGTATGGACAACGATGCGGCGGTGGCTGCTGCGGACGGCATGGTCATGCTGGCGGTCCCATGGTCCGGCCACAATGCCACGCTTGAGGCAATAAAAGGTGGCCTGACTGGGAAGATCCTGATCGACATCGTGGTGCCACTTGCTGCGGACGATCCGAAAAAGGTCGATATGCCGCCTGAAGGGTCCGCCACAGAGGCCGCGCAGGCCATCGTTGGCCCGGACATCCCGGTTATGGGCGCGCTGCACAACGTGGCGGCGCACACACTCAACAATCTGGACGTGCCTATCAACTGCGACGTGCTGGTGTGCGGTAACGGGCTTGGTCCCCGCAAAGCTGTCATGGCGCTTGTCGAAAAGCTGGGCGTGCGCGCCTACAACGCGGGCGACGCTCAATCCGCGCGCTGTATCGAGGCGCTGACCCCGATCCTCATCCGTATCAACATCTCTAAACAGGTGCCGTTTACCAATGCCGGTCTACGCATCTGGCCACCGGAACAACAAGAATAAGGGAGCAATATCATGGAATTTGGAATTACCTTCAAAGGCGTCATGCCGCCGGATCGCGCGCGACAGCTGGTGGCCCAGGCAGAAGAGGCGGGTTTCGCCTATTGCTGGTTTTACGACAGCCACATCCTGTGGCGTGAAAGTTATCCGGCCATGGCCATGTGCATGGAACACACCAAAAAGATGCGATTTGGTCCCTGTGTGACAAACCCCAACACGCGCGAATGGTCAGCGGCGGCGTCGCTTTTCGGCTCGCTCGCGCATCAGTCGGGCGGGCGGTTTGATATCGGCGTGGGGCGCGGCGACAGCGCGGTGCGCGTCATGGGGCGCAAGCCTGCGCTGCTGCGCAAAATGGATGAGTTCATCGACGTGGTCAAAGGGCTCGTCCGCGGGGAAGAGCGCCAATACGGCGATGTGCCGAACCCGATCCAATTCCCCTGGGCCACAGGCTACGAATTGCCGGTATGGGTGGCGGCTTATGGCCCCAAGGCGCTGAACAGCGCAGGCCGCATGGGCGACGGGCTGATCCTTCAAATCGCGGAACCGACGATTTGCAAATGGTTGGGTGATCAGGCTGTGGCAGCGGGCGAAGAAAACGGGCGCGATATGTCCGGCTACCGCATCATGGCAGCAGCGCCGGCGTTCTTCGGCGACATGGACACCTGCCGTGAAGCCACCCGCTGGTTCCCGGCGATGGTTGGCAACCACGTGGCTGATATCGTTGAAAAATACGGTACAGATCGCGATGATATCCCGCCATCCCTGACCGCCTACATCAAGGACCGGAAGGGCTATGACTATTCCAAACACGGGCAGTCGGATAACCCCTACCTCGACTTCATTACCGACGAGATTATCGACAGCTTTGCTGTCCTTGGTACGCCGGATGATCACATCGCGAAGCTGAAAAAACTGGAAGAAGTCGGGATCACCCAGTTCAACATCTACCTCGATAACGGGGATGAGGAAAACATCATTGCAGAATACGGTCGGTCGGTTATCCCAGCGTTGAGCTGACCCCGTAGCAAAGGGGCCGCCGGGGCTTCCCTGACCCCGGCGGCCTATTACACATGACCCTAGTTGACCCGCAGAAGAAACCTACCCGCATCCAGCGAGAACGGCGCGAACAGATCCTTGCCGCTGCGCTGGAGGTTTTTTCCAAACACGGGTTTCGCGGCGCCTCGATCAATCACATTGCGGAGACGGCAGGCATGTCCACGCCGCGTCTTTTGTATCATTTCAAGGACAAAGACGCGCTTTACCGGTCGCTGCTGAAGTCAACGCTCCTGCTATGGCGCGGACCGCTGCAGATGATGTCTGACAGCGATGATCCGGTGGATGAGGTGTGCGCCTACATCCAGCGAAAGCTGGAAATGTCCCAGGATCATCCGCGCGAAAGCAGGCTGTTTGCGGGCGAGATTTTGATGGGTGTCCCACGCGCACATGATGAGGTGTTTGAGCCCCTGCGAGAGACGTTTGAGGCAAAAATCGCGCTGCTGTCAGGCTGGATGGATCGTGGCAAGATAACGCGGCAAGATCCTTATCACCTGCTTTATTCCATATGGGCCACGACCCAGCACTATGCCGACTTTGAAGCCCAGATCGGAGAGTTGTCCCCTGATAGGTTGCCCACGCTTTACACGGATGCAACTGAGTTTCTGATCCCGATGTATCGAAAATTGCTGACGCCCTGATGTCGGCACCGTCCGCCTTAGGTGGTCATGCAGCTATGCTGGCCTTTTCCCTGCTGGTTTCCTTTTCGTTTTCTTTCGGCTCTTTGGTTGCGCGGGAAATTGACCCCAGTGTGTTAACCGCCGTGCGTTTCGTCATTTCGGTCGTTTTCCTTGGCGGCTTGGTGCTGGCGCTGGGTCAGGGGCTTGGCGTTATTGTGCGTGGGCTTTGGCGCTGGATGGTCATCGGCAGCCTGATGGCTGTCTATTTCATCACGATGTTTGAAGCGCTTAGCCTTACCACGGCTGTCAGCACAGCGGCCGTGTTCACGCTGACACCGTTGATCGCGGCTGGGCTTGGGTATCTGGTAAACCGCACGCACACGGACCGCGCCACGCTGGTGGCTATTCTGATCGGGGGGATCGGTGCGATCTGGGTGATATTCCGCGCGGATTTGAACAGGCTACTTGCCTTTGACGTAGGCTTGGGAGAGATCATTTTTTTCTTCGGCGTCCTTGGCCACGCTGCTGTGCCTGCCGTGACCCGGCGCCTAAAGGGGGATGTTACGCCTTTGCAAGCAGCCTTTGGCGCATCCTTTGGCGCGCTAATTCTGACGAGCGTCTATTCACTGCCGGCGGCAATGGAGACTGATTTTGCCAGCTTGCGTCCATTGGTTTGGTGGGTGGCATTGTACCTTGGGATCGTAACGACGGCGCTGACATTTCTGCTGATACAGATTGCGATACCGCGGCTGAGCCCAGGAAAGGTGATGGCTTACACGTATTTGGTGCCCACATGGGTCGTGCTCTACGATCTGGCAACGGGTACGACGCAGCCGGGACTGCTGCTGCTAGGCATCGGGCTGACGCTATTGGCTTTGGCTTTATTGTTGCGGCCCGAATCCGTTTAGCGCGTTTGCTCTGCTAGCTTGCGCCCACGCCACGCAGCAACAGATCTTTCACCGCCGATTTTGTGTCTGCCCACTGCGCAGCGGATAGGTCTGCATCATCGTTGAGTGTTTTGATCTGGTGCGTGAAGTCGGCGTAGTGCTGGGTTGTGGCCCAGATGGCGTAAAGCAGATGTCGCGCGCTGATCGGGCGGATCTGGCCTGCGGCGATCCAGCCATTGATCACTTCAATCCGGTCGTCCGTCCAACGTCGCAGTTCACCTTCCAGATAGTCGTGCACTATCGGCGCCCGCTGGATAATCTCATTGGCCCAAACCTTGGACCCAAACGGCCTGCGCCGGGATAATTCCAGCTTTGTGTCGATGTAGTCTGACAGGGCGGTCATAGGATCAGCCTCTGGGCTGAGATTGTCTGCCGCAGCGCGCCAGACATTGAAAATGTCCTCAACCACGCGGCGATACAGTGCTTCTTTGGTCTCGAAATAATAGACCACGTTCGATTTGGGTAAGCCTGCCTCTGCTGCGATCCGGCTGAAAGAGGCACCCGCGTAGCCGTAATCCGCAAACACGCGCTCCGCCGCTTCCATGATGCGGCGCACGGTTTCTTCCCGCTGGCGCATTTGTATGCCGGGTTCGGGTTTGTTCACGGGGGCAATGCCTCCTGATTCTGTCGCAACCTTTCGCGCTGCCCCGCGCTTTACTGCATATGACCCCGTCCGGGCGAATGATTTTTCGCCTTATTTTTGCTCGCCGCCAGATAAATTCACCGTCATGCTGAAAATAGCAGCGAAAAACCTTGACCGATCGTTCAACTTTTCGCAGCATTTGGACAACGCGCGAAGACCTTTGGGGGATAGTTATGGACCGTGGAAAAAACCTCCGCATTGATCCGGACCGGCTGTGGGACAGCCTGATGGAGATGGCAAAGATCGGCCCCGGTGTGGCGGGCGGTAACAACCGCCAGACGCTGACCGACGATGATGCAAAAGGGCGCGAGCTTTTTCAGACCTGGTGCGAAGCGGCGGGCATGACCATGGGCGTGGACACTATGGGCAACATGTTTGCGACCCGCGCGGGTGAAGACCCGGACGCGCTGCCGGTGTACATGGGTTCCCACCTTGACACCCAGCCTACAGGCGGGAAATACGACGGTGTGCTGGGCGTGCTCGGCGGGTTGGAGGCGATCCGTACGCTCAACGATCTGAACGTAAAGACAAAGCACCCAATTGTGCTGACCAACTGGACGAATGAAGAAGGCACACGCTTTGCGCCGCCCATGCTGGCGTCCGGCGTTTTCGCGGGCAAGCACACGCAGGACTGGGCCTATGACCGCGTGGATGCGGACGGCAAGACATTCGGCGACGAAATAAAGCGCATTGGCTGGGTCGGCGACGAAGAAGTCGGCGCCCGCCAGATGCATGCGATGTTTGAGCTGCATATCGAACAGGGCCCGATCCTGGAGGCCGAGGGCAAGGACATCGGCGTGGTCACCCACGGCCAGGGCTTGCGCTGGATCGAATGCACGCTGACCGGCAAGGAGAGCCATACCGGCTCCACGCCCATGCACATGCGCAAGAATGCGGGCCGTGGTTTGGCGCTGATCACCGAACTGGCGCACGAGATTGCGATGAAAAACCAGCCGGGCGCCGTGGGCGCCATCGGCCACATCGACGTCTATCCCAACAGCCGCAACATCATTCCAGGCAAGGTCGTCTGCACGGTCGATCTGCGCACCCACCTGCTAGATAAACTCAACGGCATGGTGAACGAGTTCATGGAGCGCGCACAAAAGCTCTGCGAAGACATCGAGGTCGGGTTTGAGTGTGAGATCGTCGGCCAATTCGACCCACCAGCGTTTGATGAGGGCTGCGTAGCCGCCGTCCGAGGCGCGGCGGAGGAGATGGGATACAGCCACATGGATATCGTCTCCGGCGCGGGCCACGACGCCTGCTGGATCAACGATGTGGCGCCAACGGCGATGATCATGTGTCCCTGTGTTGACGGGCTGTCCCATAATGAAGCCGAAGACATCAGCAAGGAATGGGCACAGGCCGGCACTGACGTGCTGCTGCATGCGGTGCTGGCAACGGCGGAGATTGTGGAGTGAGAGTTACTACACTAATTTTGGCAGTATTTTTGATTGCTTTGCCTGTAATTGCAAAGGCACAGTCTGCAGCGGACTTTCTTGAGTGCAGGTCCACTTCCGACGATGTCGAGAGACTGAAGTGCTATGACAATGCCGCTGGAATAGGTCGCGCTGGTTTTCTTGAAGAGGGCGCCTGCAAGGGGATGTCACTTTTAGACCTAAAACTCGACCATGCCGATTTGGTCGGGAAGTGTGTTGGTGTATCGGCAACTGTTATGCCTTTTGGTGAATTTGTCCTGCTCAGCGATGGTGTCGGAGACACCGCGCCTCTGGTTGCAGACTTTAACGATTTGCCCAGAGATCAGAGAAGCAGAATCTTGTCCTGCCAGATGTGCAAAATGAACGTCACTGGCATGGTCACGGAGGTAATGTTCCAAAAAGGGCTCCTACTCAAAAGCGCGAACTAACTGAGGAAATTGCTATGACCACAGTCATCAAAAACGGAACCATCGTCACGGCGGACCTCACCTATTCCGGCGACGTCGCGATTGAAAACGGCGTGATCACAGAGATTGGGCCGAACCTGAAGGGCGACAAGGAACTCGACGCGACGGGCTGCTACGTCATGCCCGGCGGGATCGACCCGCATGTGCATCTGGAGATGCCGTTCATGGGGACCTATTCGTCGGACGATTTTGAATCCGGCACGCGGGCGGGGCTCGCCGGGGGCACCACGATGGTCGTGGATTTCTGTCTGCCGAACCAGAACGAGAGCCTGCTCGACGCGATCAAGCGTTGGGATAACAAGTCCACGCGGGCGAACTGCGATTATTCGTTCCACATGGCGGTGACCTGGTGGGGGGAGCAGGTGTTCAACGACATGGACACAGTTGTGAACCAGCGTGGGATCAACACGTTCAAGCACTTCCTCGCCTACAAAGGCGCGCTGATGGTCAACGATGATGAGCTGTTCGCCAGCTTCCAGCGCCTGTCAGAACTTGGCGCGACGGCCATGGTGCACGCCGAAAACGGTGATGTCGTGGCAGAGATGACTGCCAAACTGCTGGCCGAGGGTAATACTGGGCCGGAAGGCCATGCCTACTCGCGACCCAGCCAAGTGGAGGGTGAGGCGACCAACCGCGCCATCATGATCGCTGATATGGCTGGTGTGCCGCTTTATGTGGTGCATACATCCTGCGAGGAGTCGCACGAGGCGATCCGGCGCGCACGCCAGCAAGGCAAGCGCGTTTGGGGAGAGCCGCTGATCCAGCACCTGACGCTCGATGAACGTGAGTATTTTGTGGGCGACTGGGACCACGCAGCTAGGCGTGTGATGTCACCACCTTTCCGAGATGCGCGGCATCAGGAGAGCCTTTGGGCGGGTCTGCAAGCGGGCAGCCTGAGCGTGGTGGCCACGGACCACTGCGCCTTCACGACGGAACAAAAGCGTTATGGCGTGGGCGACTTTTCCAAGATCCCGAACGGGACGGGCGGACTAGAGGACCGGATGCCGATGCTCTGGACCCACGGGGTTGAGACGGGCCGGCTGACGCCGAACGAGTTCGTCGCCGTGACCTCAACCAACATCGCGAAGATCCTGAACTGTTATCCCAAGAAGGGTGCTGTGCTGGTAGGTGCGGATGCGGATCTGGTGGTGTGGGACCCGGCGAAGGAGAAGACAATCGAGGCCAGCACACAGCAATCTGCCATTGATTACAACGTGTTCGAGGGTCACCATGTAAAAGGTCTGCCTCGGTACACGCTGACGCGGGGCCAAGTGGCCGTGCATGATGGAGAGATCAAAACGCAAGAAGGCCATGGCAAGTTCGTGGAACGCGCGCCGAATGCGACCGTCAATAAGGCGCTCAGCAAATGGAAAGACCTGACCTCACCAAGCCCGGTGCAGCGGACGGGTATTCCGGCGACGGGGGTTTAAGTGCTGAAGCAAACCCTCTGTGCCGGGGTCGTTGCGGTGAGTTTCGCCACTGGCGTATCTGCTTTTCCCTATGGCAACGAAGCTGGTTGCGCCCGGTACCATGGTAAAGCGGCCGGCGCTTCTGACGCTGCAACACTGGCGTATTTCGACAAAATTGAACGCCATGAAAGCAGCTGCCCGGTCCTCAGTAGAACGGCATTGGGTAATGGTGATGTTCGCTTGGATGTTGAGTGCAGCGGTGAAGGTGAAACCTGGCGGGAAGTCTACATCGTGTCGGTCAATCCCAACGCCGATACCCTTACGCTCTTTAGCGAGCGGGCACCCGACTACAAAATCGAGCTGAGCAAATGTGCAGACACCTAATGTTGCGACAAAGATCGAGCTTATGACCGTTATCTCTGCCAAAAACCTCGACCTGACGTTCCAGACGAACGACGGGCCGATCCATGCGCTCAAGGATGTGAACCTCGACATCTCCAAGGGAGATTTCGTGTCGTTCATCGGCCCGTCGGGTTGCGGCAAGACCACCTTTTTGCGTGTGATGGCCGATCTGGAACAGCCCACCGGCGGGGCGATCACTGTGAACGGCGCTTCGCCGGAACAGGCACGTTTGAGCCGCGCTTATGGCTATGTGTTTCAGGCGGCTGGGCTCTATCCGTGGCGGACAATCGGCGGGAACATTAGGCTTCCCCTTGAAATCATGGGATATTCCAAAACTGATCAGGCTGAACGGGTTGCGAAAACGCTGGAGCTTGTTGACCTGTCCGGGTTTGAGAAAAAATTCCCATGGCAACTGTCCGGCGGGATGCAGCAGCGGGCGTCCATTGCTCGGGCGCTGGCCTTTGATGCAGACCTTCTGTTGATGGATGAGCCGTTTGGCGCACTTGATGAGATTGTGCGGGACCACCTGAATGAGCAACTCCTTCAGCTGTGGGCAAAGACGGAAAAGACGATCTGTTTTGTGACCCACTCGATCCCCGAAGCCGTCTACCTGTCGACCAAGATCGTGGTCATGTCCCCGCGTCCGGGGCGCATTATCGACGTGATCGAAAGCCCGCTGCCGAAAGAACGCCCGCTAGAGATGCGGGATACGCCAGAGTTCCTGGAAATAGCCCACCGCGTGCGCGACGGGCTTCGGGCGGGGCATAGTTATGACTGACGTGCGTTTGGGCGAAGCAGGGGATGCGCTGGCTTGCGCGGCGATCCTGAACGCCTGGGTTGACGCGACTGACTGGATGCCGCGCGTTCATCCGCCCGAAGACGTAGAGCAGCACTACAGCGATTTTGTCTTCAAAAAGCGTGAGGTATTTGTGATTGGGTGCCCACCAACGGCATACATCGCTCTTTCTGACGATAACTTCGTGACGTCCCTTTTCTGTGCAAAACCTGGGCACGGACAGGGCAAACGGCTCTTGGATCATGCAAAAACCCTTCGACCTCAGATAAAGCTCTGGACCTTTGTCGCCAATACCGGCGCGCGACGGTTTTATGAGCGTGAAGGGTTCGCGGAAGCCGAGCGTTCGAATGGAGACAATGAAGAGAAGTTGCCGGATATCCTCTTCCGGTGGGAGGCAGCGTGATGCGTAACCTGTTGCCTGTGCTGACTGTTTTGGGTGTGCTGCTGGCGATCTGGTATCTGGCGGTGGCCCCCATGAATGTACGCGGCGCGCTGGATCAGGCGGAGCGGGCAGGGGCCACGATTGTGCCTGAAACCTCGGTCGCGCGCCGCGATGTGAACGTCTGGTCCTTGATGCTGAATAACAGCGCCCATGTGGCAGCGGGCTATGATCTCAAGCGCCCGCGCCTGCCGACCCCTGCGCAGGTGGGCAACGAGTTTTGGAAAACGACGGGTGCTATGGCGCTGAAGGGGCGAGCCTGGTCGAAGCGGTCTTTGATCTATCATGCCTGGGTCACGCTGCAATCGACGCTTCTCGGGTTTGTTCTGGGCACCACGATCGGAATTCTGGGGGCCGTGGCGATCACCTATTCCCGGGTGGTTGATATGAGCCTGATGCCCTGGGCGATCATTTCTCAAACCATCCCGATTGTGGCGCTGGCGCCGATGATCATCGTGCTATCAAACCAGGTGGGAATTGACGGTCGCGCCCTGCCAAAGGCGATTATTTCAGCCTATCTTTGTTACTTCCCAGTGCTTGTGAGCATGGTGAAGGGTCTCCGGTCGCCGAGCCTGTCACAACTTGACCTGCTTCGCACGTACAATACCACCGGCAGTCAGTCGTTCTTTAAGCTGCGTCTACCGGCGTCCGTACCATATCTTTTCACAGCCCTGAAGGTCGGGATTGCAGCGGCACTGGTGGGCACAATTGTTGGTGAGTTGCCGACAGGCGCAATCAGCGGGCTTGGTGCGCGCATTTTGATTGGCGACCAGTTTGGCAATCCGCTTGCGATCTGGTCGGCGCTTTTTGCAGCGGCCATACTTGCCGGGGTCCTTGTGACCGTACTTGATTTGACCCAGCGTGGCACGCTGAAGGCCATGGGGATGCGGGTATGATCTGGCTTTTAGGCGCACTTATCTTTTGGGCCGCTGCCTGGGCCGCGAATGTCTATTTGGCAAATTCCAAAGCATCCAAAACAAGGGCCGTGGTCATTCTGGTGCCCATTCTTTTTGGCCTGACCCTGTTGGTCCTTTGGGAAGGAATTGTCCGCGCGTTTGAGGTGTCGCCAGTCATCTTGCCGCCACCTTCCATGGTCGCGGCAACCTTTGCTGCCTCCACAGAGGTGCTTTGGCAGGACTTCCAACAAACCGTTTTGAAAGGCGCGCTGCGTGGTTTTGTTATCGGTGCTATCGCGGCACTTCTGACGGCAATCGCCATCGATCGCAGTGCGTTTTTGACGCGTGGTCTTTTGCCGATTGGGAACTTTGTCGCCGCCCTGCCCATTGTCGGCATTGCGCCGATCCTGGTGAACTGGTTCGGGTTCGACTGGCAGTCGAAAGCCGCTGTGGTCGTGGTCATGGTCTTTTTCCCGATCCTGGTGAATACCGTGCAGGGGCTTCGGGAAACCGACACCATGCAGCGCGATCTTATGCGGACCTACGCGGCGGGCTATTTGCAAACCCTGCTAAAGCTGCGACTGCCTGCGGCGATGCCGTTCATTTTCAACGGGCTGAAGATTGCCACCACGCTGGCGCTGATCGGCGCGATTGTGGCGGAATATTTCGGCTCCCCCATCCGTGGGATGGGCTTTCGGATCTCCACCGGGGTGGGGAACCTTTCAATCGACTTGGTCTGGGCAGAGATCGTTGTGGCGGCTATCGTCGGTACAGCGTTCTACGGCCTTGTGGCCTGGATAGAAAAGCGGGTGACGTTCTGGCACCCGTCACAAAGAGGCTGAGCTAACAAACACCAAACTCAACACGGGAGACTAAAATGAAATCTTTGAAAACAACATTAAGCGCGGCGGCTTTGTCGCTGCTACCGGCCATGGGGCTTGCCGCGGATGACGTCACGCTGCAGCTAAAGTGGGTCACGCAGGCCCAGTTTGCGGGTTACTATGTGGCGCTGGAAAATGGCTACTACGGTGAGGAAGACCTTAACGTCACCATCAAACCGGGCGGCCCGGATATTGCGCCAACGCAGGTTCTGGCAGGCGGAGGCGCTGATGTGACCGTTGAATGGATGCCAGCTGCGTTGGCTGCGCGTGAAAAAGGCCTGCCGATGGTCAACATCGCACAGCCGTTCAAATCGTCGGGCATGATGCTGACCTGCCGCAAAGACAGCGGCGTTGCTACGACCGATGATCTGGCGGGCAAAACACTGGGTGTTTGGTTCTTCGGCAACGAGTTCCCGTTCCTGAGCTGGATGAGCCAGTTGGGCCTTGCCACCGACGGCAGCGATGGTGGCGTCGAAGTTCTCAAGCAGGGCTTTAACGTTGACCCGATCCTCAATGGCCAGGCGGCCTGTGTGTCTACAATGACCTACAACGAATATTGGCAGGTGATTGATGCGGGCCTGACGCCTGACGATCTGGTGACCTTCAAGTACGAAGACCAAGGCGTGGCAACGCTGGAAGACGGGCTTTACGTGCTGGAAGACAAACTGGCTGACGCCGCTTTCGCGGACAAAATGACCCGCTTCGTGCGCGCATCCATGAAAGGCTGGAAGTGGGCAGAGGAAAACCCGGAGAAGGCCGCGAACATCGTGCTCGAATATGATGAAACCGGTGCTCAGACAGAGGCGCATCAGGTTCGTATGATGGGCGAGATTGCCAAGCTGACGGCTGGTTCAAACGGGGCTTTGGACCCGGCAGACTACGAGCGGACGGTTGCATCGCTTTTGGCTGGTGGCTCTGACCCGGTTATCACCAAAAAACCAGAAGGTGCATGGACCCACGCCATTACCGACGCTGCGCTGAAGTAAGCGTTTCAGAGGGGGCCTTTTGGCCCCCTCCTTTGCCCTGAAAGGGGAACTTTTCCCAACACAATCGGTTTTGCATGGTCTAATGTTCTTCCATCAAGAGGGAGACAGGCATGCAATTCTTTCCATCGTCCGGCCAGCCCGGCAGTCCGAACGTTGCTGCGTTCTACGAACGCGCGTCCGGATCCTGGCAATATGTGGTCTGGTGCCCGGCCACGCGCAAAGCTGCGATCATCGATCCGGTGCTGGATTTTGACCCGGCGGCGAGCGCGACCTGGACCTACCATGCAGACGAGTTGTTGGCTTACGTGGCGGAGGAGGGGTTAACCTTGGACTGGGTTCTCGACACCCACCCCCATGCGGATCACTTCTCTTCAGCCCCATATATCAAAGACCAGCTGGGCGGCGTGCCACAGCAAGGTATCGGTAAACGCGTGCTGAAGGTGCAGGATATCTGGGCAGACATGTATGCCGAAGATGACATCAAAAACCGGCCTGACTATTGGGACCGGCTGTTTGAACCGGGCGATACTTTCATGATCGGCGAGTGTGAGGTGTCTGTGATCCTGTCCACCGGCCACACGCTGGCCTCCATCACTTATGTGATGTCCGATGCGGCGTTCATCCATGACACGTTTTTCATGCCCGACAGCGGCACCGCGCGCTGCGATTTCCCCGGCGGATCGTCGGAGGAGTTATGGGACAGCCTGCAGGCCATCCTGGCCCTGCCGGATGACACCAGGCTTTTCACCGGGCATGACTATTGCAAGGGTGGTCGGGGTGAGATCTGCATGGCCACGGTGGCCGAGCAGCGGGAGACGAACATCCACATGGGCGGTGCCACGCGGGAGGAATTCATTAAGACCCGCGACGATCGGGACGATACGCTGCCGTTGCCGGGGCGAATGCTTTATGCGCTGCAGGTCAACATTCGCGGCGGGCGGTTGCCGGAGCCGGACGCTGATGGCCGCGCCGTTCTAAGGGTGCCGCTGAACCGGTTCACGTCGAAGCTTGCCAAGACGTTCGGTGAGGGGTGAACGCTGGTTCGATTGAAAGCAGACCCTAGTAAGGGCGGCCCAGCACGGGAACAAGGCGAAGCCGCCGTGCATCGCCGGTCCGCCCCTCCGGGCCGGCGATACCGCAGCCACAGGCGATCCCTTCATAAGAAAGAGGCTTAGAAGCTACCATAAAGTGCCACTGAATTACCGGCAGATCGCCAACCCGGAAGACCGGCGATGCACGGCATGTTACTTGGTCGAAGGTCTTACCCGAAAGACGCCACCGGCGCACCAAACGCACTCTCATCGGGGACCACGCCAAGCCCCGGTCCAGTTGGCCGCGCGATGTGGCCTCCTTTTATGCTGATCCCGTTTTCCGGGTCGTAGGTGCCCTCAATATAAGGCGCAGCTAGCCACACCCCTTCCAGTAATTTCGGATCAACCGTCGCCCCTATCTGGGTACAAGCCGCCGCGATAATGTCGCCGCCCCAACTGTCGTCGCAGGTATGGGGCAGGGTGCGGGCGGCACAGATATCCCGAAATGTGCACATCGGCGTCAACCCACCAATGCGGGTGACTTTCATCCCGAAACCGTCCACGAGATTGGTGCCCGCAGCAGAGATCACGGTGTTCAGATCAACCGAGTTTTCGTCCATGTAGATGCCGTGATTGACCTGGGGCCGAATGCGTTCGAGTTCCTGCACGGTGTTACAGGGCTGTTCGAGGATAAAAGGGATATCCGGGCATTCCCGGCTGACCCGCAGCGCGTCGCGCGTGGTCCAGCCCCGGTTCCCGTCGAGCGCGAGCCGCATGCCGGTGCCGCCAACGGCCTCCCAAACCTTTCGGATGGTTTCCACGTCGATCTCAACCGGTCGACCGCCCACTTTGACTTGCAGGCGGGGATATCCCTCTGCCTGTTTTTCTTTGGCGAGTCTTGCAATGTCATCGGGCGCGCCGACGCCAGTGGCATAGTATGACGGTACTCGGTCGGTAAACGCGCCGCCCAGCAGATCGGCCACACTCACGCCGAGCGACTTGCCCATCAGATCAAGCGCCGCGATGTCGATTGCCGCTTTGGCATAATTGTGCCCGTGCAGCAGGCTATTCATTCGTTGGTACAAAAGCCCGGGCAAAAGCGGCGCACCAATCAGTCCCGAGGCTATTGCGCCGAGAGCTGCGCGAGCGCCTTCCGGGTGGGCTTCGGCGTACGTTGGGCCAACCGGGCAGGTTTCCCCCCAGCCCGCATGGCCGTTATCGGACACCAGTTTCACTAGCGTGGTGTCGAGCGCGTAAACCTGCGCATTCGCCATGGTGTAAGGGCCGTTTTTAACCGGCAGATCATGGGCGTAGATATGAATTTCGGTGATCTTCATGAGGGTTCCTTAGTCAAATCGGTCGGGCGAAAATGCCGAGATATCAGTGTTCTGTGGTCGCCCCGCGACGATACCCGTCACAAGACGGGCTGTTGTGGCCCCTAGCGTCAAACCAAGCTGCCCATGCCCAGCAGCAAAGGTCACGTTGGCCATGCGTCGGGACCGCCCGATCACTGGCCGCGTGTCTGGCATAAACGGGCGGCGGCCAACGCGGCGTGTGCCGCCCGCGGTATTCAGGCCGGGCAGGACCCGACGCGCGCGTTCGACCAATACATCTGCGCGCCGCCAGTTGGGTGCGGCGTTTGGCCCGGCAAATTCCACAGTTCCTGCGACGCCAAGTTCAGTCTCATAAGGCGTAATCCCGAACCCGCCGTTGATCGAAAACACGGTGTGTTTCAAATCCACCCCCGGATCCGGCAGCCCGGTCCAATACCCCATCAATCCTTCCAGGGGCAGGTGGATACCAAGTTCTTGCGCCAAGGTCTTCGACTGGCTGCCGGCGGCCAGAACAACTTCTTCTGCGGCAATCAGCGCTCCGTTTTGTAGCTTTACGCCCGTGACAGCTCTGCCGTTGCGCTCAAACCCAATGCAGGCTTGAGCAATAACCTTGCCGCCCCGCGCTTCAAACGCAGCGGTCAGTTCCTGAACCAAGCGGACGCAATCCGCGATGTAGCTCCAGTCGCGCAGGATGGCTGCATGGGGGAAATCGTCCGCCAATGCCGGTTCCATCTCATGGGCCTCAGCACCGGAAATCTCGTCAATGGTGCAGCCCATGTCGCGGGCAAGCGCAAAGGCGCTTGCCATGTTTGCCTTGTCGGCATCACTGTCAAAAACCTTTATAACCGGGCGTTCGATCAGCATGTTTTGGATGCCGTATCGGGCAAGTTGTGCGCGGAAATCCTCGGTCGCGGCAAAGGTCAACCCGGCGAGGTCTGCGGAGATCGCCCTTACCCGCGCAGGCGTGGCGTTGCGCAAGAATTTTAAAAACCCCGGCAGCATCTGGACCGCTGTGCCGGGGCGCATGGCAAGCGGGCCTTCGGGGTTCAAAAGCCAACCTGGGACTTTGCGCAGGATGCCGGGCTGTGACAGCGGTACTATTTCTCCCACTGCGATGCAGCCGCACGAGGCTGCACTGGCGCCCGCGCCTGTGGGGCCTGGGTCCACAACGGTGACAGCGTGACCATCCTCCAAGAGCGATAGCGCGCAGGAGATACCGACGACGCCACCGCCTATGACGACGACACGGGGCACGGGTTCAGGTAAGCGCGTTGAGTTGGGCCATCAACTCGTCCGTGGGGGATACACCGTTTGCCGACGCCTCTTCTCTTCGGGCGAGCCGCCCGTCACCCGGAATGCGGGAGTCGCCGTTACCGTCTATCTCTGCGCAGATACGCGCGACATAGTCGTTGAAAGCGGCGTTGCCGAACCGATCCGGGTCCATTGCTATCAGGGTTGCACCGCCTTTGACGTTCAGGCCGCCGTGAGCCTCCCGCTCCGCGTTGTCGACAGCCAGCGTTCCGCCCGCTAGGGCGGCCCCCATGATTTCCACCATCAGACCGATGGCAGAACCCTTGTGTTCGCCGAAGGGCACGAGGCTCTTTGTTTCAAGGATTGCATTTGGATCGCGGCTGATGTTGCCGTCGGCGTCGATCCCGCCATCGCGTGGCAGGTCGTGACCTTCCGCAGCAGCCATTTTCACATCCATAAGCGCGACGTTTGCGGTCGCCTGATCCCAGACAATTGGCGCAGCACCTACCCGTGGAGCAGCGAAGCTCATCGGATTGGTCCCAAAAACTGGCCGCTTGCCGCCGTGAGGCACAACCATGGACAATGAGTTCACTACGCCGAGCGCTACCAAACCGGCCTCAGCCAGTGGTTCGGTATCAAAGCGCATGGCGCCGAGGTGGTGGCAGTTGGCACAGGTAAACGCCGCTACCCCATTTTCGCGGGCGGCTGTGATCAGGTCCGCCGTGGCCGCTAGTCGCGCGATCTGGTAGATGCCGTTATCCCCATCACCGCGCAGAAGGCCCGGCGCGCGGCGTTCGATTGACGGTCGTGCAGTGGGATTTGCGTAGCCGCTGTCAAATGCCTGCACATAGACAGGCAGCATCCGCAAACCGTGGCTGCGTGGTCCATCCCGTTCGGATTGCATCACAAGGTCAGCGATTACGTCGATGCCGTGATCGTCCATACCTGCCTTGGTCAGGATGGTTTTGGCGAGGTCGTAGACGTCTGCCAGCGTCAGGTTAGCCATAGTTTTCCCCTAGTTCGAATATTCGATCCGCTTGCGGTCCACGAATTCTTGCAACGCGCCTGCCTGATCATCTGGCATAGGCGGTTTGACGTAATTGTGCAGCATCTGTTGCGCGGCCTCACGCCCAACTTCGTCTGCAGTCTTGGACCCCTCCGCCTCCCACTGTTCAAAACTATCGTTGTTTTGCAAGGGGTTCATGACCATCGGGTTCTCACGCGTGTGATCGGTGCCAAGAAAGTGTCCACCCGGCCCAATGTTGGAAATGTCGCCTAACAGCGCGTCGATGTTCTCCTCCTGGAGGCCAGAGAAGAAACGGTGATAGCCTTCCAACTGGTAGCTGTCCTGGATCCATTTGGAGTAACTGACGCCAAGCGCGCCTTCCACGAACCCGGCGGAGTGGACCACAAAATTGCAGCCCCCCATCAGCACCGCCCACATGGTGTTGGCGCTGTCGAAACCGGCTTGCAGGTCAGCTGCTTTGGCCCCGGACCACATCGTGCAGGACCGCCAGGGTACACCGTAAAAGCGCGCCATTTGACCCACCAGCAGGTTCATCAGGCCGGGCTCTGGTGATCCCATCATGGGGGCGCCGGTTTTCATCGACACACCCATGATCGCAACGCCCAGCACCATCGGGCAACCGGGGCGGATGATCTGGCTATAGGCCATCCCGGCCAAAGATTCTGCGATCAAAAGAGACACGCCACCTTGCGGACTGGCAGGGGTTGATGCACCGGCCAGCACGAAGGGAGACAGCAAACAGGGCTGATTTGCAGCGGCATAGACGCGCAACGACTGCAACATGGTTTCGTCCCACACGAGCGGTGTATTGCAGTTGAGCAGGGCCGCTGTGACCACGTTTTCGTCGACGAAGTCTTCGCCGTGGACGATACGCATCATCTCAACCGTATCGCGGGCGGCGGTCTCTGACAGTACCGATCCTTTTACCGGCTTGTCGGTCAGCGTCAGGGCAGCATGGACCAATTCCAGGTGGCGCTGGGGCACAGGCACGTTTTGCGGTTCACACGGCAGGATGCCGGGGACGTGCATCGACTGGCTCATCTGGCTCATTTTGAAGAAGTTGTGCGCGTCCTCCAGCGTCGAAGGCCGCCTTACCCCATCGAGCCCGTAGACAAAGGGTGCGCCGTAAGCGTTGGCAAAAATCGTGTCGCGCCCACCAACGCGGGTGGACCTGTCCGGGTTGCGGGCGTGGTAGGCCCAATCGCTGGGAACGGTGGAAATCAGGTTCATCAGCATGTCGCGCCCGATGCGCACACGTTCCCCCTGAACGTCCGCACCCGCACGCTTCCAATCGGCAAGCGCGGTGGCATCGCGGAACTCAATCCCAGTGGTTTCCAGGATCGTCATGGCGGTGTTGTGGATGCGATCCACGCCTTCTGGCCCCAGCAGGTCAATTGGGCCGACCACGCGGTTCAGCGTTGGCAGATAGACCGGGGCCGGGTTGGTGCGTGCCTCTACGCGGGCAGCGCGTCCGCCACGCCCGCTTCTGGTTCTTGCCTGTGCCATGACCGCCCCCTTACGCGCGGGCGCGGGCGCTGGTCGGGTCATAAACGCACCCGGCCACGACCACGGCATCGCGCAATTCGTTGTGGATTTTCACCTGTAATTCAGTGCCTTCCGCAGCCAATTCCTGCGGAACCAGAGCCATCGCCACGTCATGGTTCATATAATAGCTGAACCCACCGGATGTGATACGGCCGACAATCTCGCCATCTCTCCAGACGCTTTCAAATGCGATGACAGAGGTGTCCTCGTAAGGCAATTTGAGTGTCACCAGGACTCTGTGATTGCCAGCCGTCAGCTGCGAGACCAATGCGTCTTTTCCGGTGAATTCGCGTTCAATGACCTGCCCGCCAATTTTTTCGGTCATGGCCACAAAGCGCCCGAGGTCAGCTTCATAAGGCGTCATATCCTTGCAAATCTCGCGATTGATTGCGCGGTAAGACTTTTCGAGCCGCATTGATTCCAGCGCCTCCAGCCCAAATGGTTTCACGCCCGCTTTCAGCAGAAGATCCACGAGATGACGGTTGTAGCTTGCCGGATGGTGCAGCTCCCACCCCAACTCGCCGGTGTAGCTGACGCGCAGCAGGTGGACATCTTTGGCATAGCCGACCTCCCCCATCTGGGCCGAAAGCCAGGGGAACGCCTCGTTCGACAGGTCGTTGTCGGTCAGCGGTTGCAGGATATCGCGGGCCTGGGGACCAGCCAAAGCGATCACGCCGAGGTTTTCAGAGAAATCTTCCATCACCACGGATCCGTCGTCCGGCAGCTGCCGTCGTAGCTGATCCCAGTTGTAGACCCGCCAGTTTGGCGTGCTGACGAGGTAGAAGTCGTTCTCGCCGTAGCGCACAACGGTGTATTCGGCGTCCATCCCGCCTTTTTCATTGAGCGCCAGCGACAGCGTCATGCGACCGATCTTGGGCAACTTGTTTGCCATAATCCCGTCCAGCCAGCGTGCAGCGCCGGGGCCGCGTACGGTGAATTTTGTCATCGGCGACATTTCGATGAAGCCCGCTTCTTCCCGTGTGCGGCGGACTTCCTCTTGAACAAACTCCATGTGGTTTGTGCGCCGGAAGCTGTGCTCCGGGATCGCCTGATCGACGCTCGGCGCAAACCAGCGCGGAAATTCGTAGCCGTTGAAACTGGTCCAGACCGCGCCCTGCGCACTCAGCAGGTCGTAGGAGCCCGCGGTTTTCATCGGACGGGCGCCAGGCAGGTCCTGGCCTGGGATGTGCGCGTCCATGTGGGTGCCCCAGGTTTCGCGGACCTTGTCCATCGTCCAGCGCTTTGACGCGTAGTCCGAGAAACGCCGGGGATCGAGCTCCGACATATCCATGCCCGGATCGCCGTTCGTGATCCATCGGGCAATGCGGTTGCCAACAACGCCACCCCAGAGGATGCCGCCCGGCATGCCCTCGGCTAGCCACAGGTTATCGAGGCCGGGGGCAGGCCCGGCGAGCGGCATTTCATCAGGCGTCATCTGAAATGGACCGCGGGTGTTGGCCTTGATCCCGACCTCGCCCAGCACAGGGACCCGGTCGATGGCCCGTTCCCACTGGGTCTCCACCGCGTCGAAATCCTCTGGCAGTAAGTCAGCGCCAAAATCAGGCGGTACGCGATCTTCGGCAAAGAGCTTGAGGTCCTTTTCAAACTCATAGGGGCCGAACTGAATGCCGCCGACGTCTTCGCGCAAATAGGCGCCGTAGTCTTCATCCCGCAGGATTGGCAGTTCCGGCAGGCCCGCTGCTTTGCGTTCCTTCAACTGGGGCACCGTGTCCGTCGTCCAGTACTGATGCACAATCGGGATACAAGGCAGATCAAGCCCCACCCGCCGCGCGTTTTCGCGGGCGTAGTTGCCGGTGGCAAAGATCAAATGTTCGCAGGTGATTTCACCCTGGTTTGTCGTCACCTTCCAGTGCCCGTTGGGCAGCTTTTCGTAAGATTGCGCCTCGGTGTTCTGGTAAACTTTTGCCCCGGCATCGCGGGCGAGCTTGGCCATAGCTTGGGTAATATCTGCCGGGTTCACATAACCGTCTTCGGTATGCAGGATCCCACCTTTTATGTTCGCATGTGGGTTCAGCAGGGGGTGAACCTCCGCCACCTCATCGGGGGACAGAAGTTTGCAAGGGACGCCTGCCGCCTCTGCAACGGAAAGGTAAGACTGGAACTCATCCCAGCGCTCTTGCGTGTTGGCCACGCGCATCTGACCGACCTTGCGCAGCCCGACCGATGTGCCGAGCTTTTCTTCTACTTCAGAATAAATCCTGATCGTCTCCAGGGTCATTTTGGAAATATTGTGCGACCGCACAAAGGTCACCAACAGACCGGCTGCGTGCCAGGTAGAACCGGCGGTCAGCTGCGTGCGTTCCAACATTACGCAGTCGGTACAGCCGTTTTGCGTCAACCCATAAAGCAGAGACGCACCAACGCAGCCCCCGCCAACCACAACCGCATGTGTGTGAGATTTCATGGCCGGACCTCCCGCGTGCGACTCAGAATTTGCAAAGCTACTATATCTGCCGGGTAGGTGGCTGCATGTGCAATTGCAAAAAATCTCACTTTGGATTAGGTGAACTAATGTGAATGGCCCCGTAGTTCGGAACGAAATTTGGCTGAAAACCCGTACCACTTGCCACCTCTGCGTGCACTTCAGGCGTTTGAGGCCGCAGCCCGCCGGCTGAGTTTCAAGGCCGCCGCGGATGAATTGAATGTGACCCCGGCTGCCATCAGCCACCAGGTAAAAGCGCTGGAAAAAGAGCTGCGCTTCAAGCTCTTCCATCGCAATCATCGCGGTGTCGAATTGACGGAGACGGGGGCGTATCTGCTGGTCGCGCTTCAACGCGGGTTTGAAGGGATAAGCGAGGCTGTGGATCAGTTACGGTCTCGTTCCAGCCAGGCAGCGGTCACAATAATCTCCAGCACGGCGATTAGTTCTATGTGGCTGACCCCACGCCTGGCAGAGTTCTGGCGCACCCACGGGCACATATCAGTGGGCCAGATTGTCAGCGACGAAACGGACACCTCGATCTCTGCCGATCTCAGTATTCTCTACGGCGACATTTCAAAGGATCGCGGACGTTGCCATATCCTGTTCAAAGACCGGATATCGGCCCTTGGCAGCCCAAGTTTTGCTGAAAAACACGCCCTAGATAACATCGCAGATATAGGCAGCTTGCCGTTGATCCACCTCGACGCGGCTTACAGTCGCTGGACCACGTGGGAAGAATGGGCCTTTACCCTGAACTACACTGGCGGCTTGCGCACAGCCCACCGGGTGAACAACTATGTCATTGCGCTTCAGGCGGCCCTTGACGGCATTGGCGCAGTCCTCGGGTGGGAAAATCTGACCCGCGATTATGTGAAAGACGGGCGATTGGTTAAACTCCTGCCGGACACCATCCCGTCTCCGCTGGACTTTTACGTGCGCCTGAACAATGAGGCATCCCGCCCGGCCCAAACCCTTTTTGAATGGCTATCCAAACGCGCGGACTGAACCCGAAGCACCTCGCCACGATTGCGTGTATTCAACGTGATACCGAGGGGTCTACTCCCGCTATGGCTTGCGTGGCGAACGCAAGTAATAGTCGTGCGCGGCTCAATTGCTTTAAGCTCGCATTATTTCAGTTCGGGTCCTAAGATTATCGCCATGCATCATTTAGCACCATTTGAATCGCGTCCCGTAACGGTTGTACCAGCGGCACAGAGCCGTGGATGGCACCTGAAACGCTATGCCATAACGGCGGCGGGGCGGACCATTGACCCAGCAGCAATTGATTGTGCAACGGAGCTTGCGATCACCCAACTGCCCCGTGCCGACGCGCTAGATGATCCGTCCGGAAATCATGGTGTTGGTTTTCAAATAGTCCACTTCGCAGCGGAGGTCTCTGCGGTGTCGACGGTCTACTACTGGCAGTGGGGTAGCGTCTTGGCACGCTTGGCCCAGTCCCGCGCATCATGGGATGCCCCCCATGTTTTCCAGGAAGGTTACAGCGAAGTGGTTGGCTGCGTTTGGGAAATGCAGGTAGTCATTGCAGAGACTGAGCTATGGCAGCGAATAATGCTTTCCGAAACACAAGCGCCAGCACACCGCCTAGGCCTATATATGGACACCAATCCGCTATAAGGCTTGACCTGTTAAGGCAGCTTGTTGAGCCAAGCCTCAGTGCCGTATTTTTCTTCGATCAACTGCTCAGCGGCGGCGTACTCACCATCAGTAATGTCGCCCACAGTGCCGCCGTTTAGGTCCATAAACGTCTGCTTCATTGCATCGATCACTGCGCGTCGTTCCATCCCTGTCTGGCTGCGGACCGGGTCCACCCGTTTGGCCGCACTTGTGGTGCCTTTGTCTGACATTTTTTCACGGCCAATTCGCAAGACCTGCATCATCTTATTGGCGTCCATGTCATAAGCCATTGTCACATGGTGCAGCACGGTTTTGTCGAGGAACCGCTTTTGCGCTGCACCGCCGATTTTACCTTTAGGACTGGTGATGTCGTTGAGCGGCACATAGCTCGCCTCCACGCCCATGCCGTTCAACGCTTTCAAAACCCAATTGTCGAGAAAAGCGTAGCTGTCGGCAAAGCTCATATCCTCCACCAATTCCACAGGTGCGTAGAGCGAGTAGGTGATCGCCGTGCCCTTTTCCACAAACATGGCGCCGCCGCCGCTGGCGCGTCGGATGACCTCTACGCCAAGCTCGGCCGCGGCTTCCACATCCACCTCATTTTGCAGGGATTGGAAGGCGCCGATGATAATGGATGCCCGATCCCATTCCCAAAACCGCAACGTAGGCGCGCGGCGTCCCGCCGCGACTTCTTTGGCAAGCACCTCGTCCAGGGCCACGTGCATGCGCGGCGACACGGCCTTGGCATCCACGATCTGCCATTCGAAATCTTCCCAGGTTTTTGCAGCCCCCAACGCGCGACGCACGGCGATGGCAACAGCTTCCGCCGAGAAACCGAACATCACTGTGCCTTCGGGTAGGACCGGTTTGATGATCTCTGCCATTTCGCGCATGGTGGTGGACGTCGGCAGCCCTTCGATAGCGGCGGTGATAGCGCTCAGCGCTTCCTCCGGTTCTAGGAAAAAGTCGCCCGAAATCTGAACGCTGGAAATTCGGCCCTCGGCCTCCGCAACATCCGCAACGACCAACTTGCCGCCCGGAACTTTGTATTCGCCGTGCATGTTTTCGCCTTTCAATTGCTCAGTGGACATTAGCGACGGCCATGTTCTAGCCGTGCCGACCGCCGATTTTTCGAGGCCACTAATGCGATCCGACTGGCAGATTGGCAAGGGTAATATGGGGCGTTTCCAAGTGTCTGTTGTGCCTCGAACGGGCGGCGCGTTCCAAGTTGATGTCGATTGTCGGCTTGGCCACCCGTCGACCAGAACTGGCGTTTGTCCAGACCTTCACGGCATCGCCAGATAGCATCTGTCTTTTTGGACCCGCGCGTGTTTTCAACACGCGAAGCGCTTGACATCCCGGCGGCAAAATCGTTCGCACTGGGGTGTCCCGGACAGCGATGGAAGCGAAGACTGGCTATGAAAATCACTAAGCTGACAACCTATATTGTGCCGCCTCGTTGGTGCTTTCTGAAGATCGAAACTGACGAAGGCATCACCGGCTGGGGCGAACCTGTGCTAGAAGGCAAGGCCCTGGCGGTGGAGGCGATGGTCCATGAGCTGAGCGATTATCTGGTCGGGCGCGACCCGCTGTTGATCGAAGACCATTGGCAGGTGATGTATCGCGGCGGATTTTACCGGGGCGGGGGCATTCACATGTCCGCAATTGCCGGGATCGACCAAGCGCTTTGGGATATCAAAGGTAAAGCTGCTGGCCTGCCGGTTCATGCACTGCTGGGCGGAAAATGCCGGGACAAGATCAAGGTTTATTCATGGATCGGGGGCGACCGCCCTGCGGATGTGGCCCAGAACGCACGAGACGTGATGGATCGGGGGTTTGAAGCGATCAAGCTTAACGGTTGCGAAGAGATGCAGATAGTAGACACCAACGCAAAGGTGGACGCAGCCGTAGCCACCATTGCCACGATCCGCGATGCTGTCGGCTATGACGTGGGCATCGGCGTGGATTTCCACGGCCGCGTGCAAAAGCCGATGGCCAAAGTGCTGGCCAAAGAACTGGACCCTTACAGGCTGATGTTCATCGAAGAACCGGTTCTGAGCGAAAATCGGGAGGCGCTGCGTGATATCGTCAACCACACAGCCACGCCTATCGCGCTGGGCGAAAGGCTTTATTCCCGCTGGGATTTCAAGGGTGTATTGGAAGACGGATTTGTAGATATCCTACAACCAGACCTGAGCCATGCGGGCGGCATAACCGAATGCCGCAAGATTGCCACCATGGCGGAGGCGTACGACGTGGCACTGGCGCCGCATTGCCCGTTGGGGCCAATCGCACTTGCCGCTTGCCTGCAGGTGGACGCGGTCAGCCACAATGCCTTCATTCAGGAACAATCGCTGGGCATTCACTACAATACTTCAAATGACATCCTCGACTATTTGGTGAACAAAGATGTCTTTGCTTATGCAGACGGCTGCGTGGCAATCCCTGACGGGCCGGGCCTGGGGGTGGAGGTTGACGAGGACTATGTGATTGAACGCGCCAAAGAAGGCCACCGCTGGCGGAATCCGATCTGGCGCCATGCCGATGGTTCCGTTGCGGAATGGTAGGCGGCTAAGAAGGCCGTAGCTTTGGACATTGCTGTCGGTTGACACGGTTGTGGCGGCCTAACCCTTGCCGAATTCGTGGCGGATGGCGCCCGTGTGTTCTCCCAACGCAGGCACGGGGCCGGCAGTGAAACTATCGTCGCGTCCGGCGGGTCGGGGCAGGGCGGCAACGTTATTACCCGGCAGCGGTGCATCTACCCTGCTCAAAGCCGGGTGCGCGGACAGATCGCTGACATCAGAGTAGCGGCCAAAGGCAATGCCCGCGCCCTTGAGCAGATCCAGCGCGCGGTTAACTGTTATGGCCGCAAAAATTGGCTCCATTTCTGCGTCCAGCGCATTTCGGTTGGCCACCCTGTCTGCATTGTTTGCGAACTCTTTCCGTGTGGCCAGATCGGGCCGTTCAAGCGCGTCGTGGCAGAGCCGGGCAAATTCGTCATTAGTTTGCACAGCAACGATCACCGTGCCGTCCGCGCAGGCAAACGGACGGTAAGGATAGATGGTTGCATGGGACAGGCCAAAGCGCCCGGTTTCTTTGCCCATATGTTCGAAATGTAGCAGTGGCACAGCCATGCAATCAGCCAGACCGTCAAACATCGACACCTCTATGTGGCGGCCTTTTCCGGTGATTGACCTAGTGATCAACGCTTCCAGCACTGCGGCATGGGCGTTCATGCCGGTCAGGATGTCGGCAATTGAAACGCCTACCTTGGAAGGCACCTCCGGCGTGCCGGTGACAGCGCAAAGTCCGGCTTCTGCCTGCACCAACATGTCATAGGCCTTCATCTGGGCGTAGGGTGTGTCTTGCCCATACCCTACAATTGAAACGGAAATCAGTCGCGGATTAGCTGTTGCGAGGGCCTTCGCCGACAGGCCCATCCGGTCCAGTGCGCCGGGGGCCAGATTTTGGACCAACACGTCGGCACAGCGCAGCATAGCATATAGAAGGTCCAGATCATGCGGGTCTTTAAGGTCCAGTTCTGCGCTTTCTTTGCCGCGGTTGAGCCAGGCAAAATAGGCGGACGTACCAGCAACTGCACTGTCATAGCCGCGCGCGGTTTCACCCCCTGAACGTTCGATTTTTACAACCCGCGCGCCGGCGTCTGCCAGCCGTACAGTGCACATCGGTGCCGCCACGGCCTGTTCAATTGCCACCACAAAAAGCCCGTCCAGCGCGCCCATCAGTAAGACCGCGGTAGGCCAAGAACATGTTCGGCCAGATAGCTGAGGATCAGGTTGGTTGAGATTGGCGCCACTTGGTAAAGCCGGGTTTCACGGAACTTGCGTTCCACGTCGTATTCTTCTGCAAAACCAAAGCCACCCAAGGTCTGAACGGCCACGTTGGCGGCCTCGTTTGAGGCATCAGCTGCCAGCATTTTGGCCATGTTCGCCTCTGCACCTGGGTTCTCACCCGCCTCATAGCGGCGCAGGGCGTCTTGCACCATCAACTCAGCCGCCCGCATTTGAGCATATGCACGCGCAATCGGGAATTGGATGCCCTGGTTCTGGCCAATCGCGCGGCCAAACACGTGCCTGTCCTTGGCGTATCCGACCGTTCGGTTGATCAGCCACTTTGCGTCCCCGATGCATTCCGCAGCAATCAAAATCCGTTCGGCATTCATACCCGACAGAATGTAGCGAAAGCCCTGACCCTCTTCACCGATCAAGCAATCCGCAGGCACGCGGAGGTTGTCGAAAAACACTTCCGTTGTGGCGTGGTTCATCATCGTGCGGATAGGCCTGATGGACAGCCCCACACCGGTTGCGCGCATGTCCACCAGAAAAACGGACAGGCCGTGGGTCTTTTTCATTCCCTCCTTCAGGGGCGACGTGCGGGCCAAAAGCACCATCAGGTCCGAATGCTCCGCCCGGCTGGTCCAGATCTTTTGGCCATTGATCACAAACTGATCACCGTCACGCCGGGCCGTGGTCTTTAGCGCGCCGGTATCGGTGCCCGATGAGGGTTCGGTCACTCCAAAGGCTTGCAGGCGCAGGGACCCGTCTGCGATGCCGGGCAGGTAGGCCCGTTTCTGTGCATCTGACCCGTGCCGTAAAAGCGTGCCCATCGTGTACATCTGCGCATGACAGGCGCTGGCGTTTGCCCCGGCTGCGTGGATTTCTTCCAGAATTGCCGCGCCCGCCGAAAGGGGCAGCCCGGCGCCGCCGTATTCTTGCGGGATCAGAGCCGCAAGCCAGCCAGCCTTCGTCAGCGCGGCAACGAAGTCCGTCGGGTACGCCCGGTCGCGGTCCAATTGGCGCCAGTAAGCTTCCGGAAAATCCGCGCAGAGCTTTGCAACCGCGTCACGAATGTCTGAGTAAGGGTCTGGCATTGCAGGGTCCTTTTTGCCGCCTGTCATGGCTAAAGCCCCGTGTGACAGGCCGCAAGGGGTCGAAGGTGGACCGCAACATTTGGCAACGTGTGCTTCGCCGAGATGCCAAAATTTGGCTCGCAAGAAATCAGTGTACGGCTTGCCGCATCGCCGCTAACATTTTCACAGGTAAATTGAATTTCGGAATTGATCTTTGTCGCAAACTGGAAACTCCAGCGATACTCCCGCGCTAGCCAACGCCGAAACGGACCCACGTTTCGCGGCGACGTTCCAACTGTTGCAGTTGATCAAAACGGTGGAGGACGATCCTCAGCCCGTTTTTGATGAAATCGTCTATCAGGCGAAAGAGCTTTGCAGCGCGGATTTCGCAGGGCTGGTTCTAGGCCAAACCGGGGATGCTTTTACCCGCCTGGTTGCAAGTTCAAACCTGGCCGCGGATATTCAGCAGCTTTGGGATGACGACAAATACCCGCTGCAACGGGACAATTCGCTGCTGGCCAACGTAATCCTCGATCAAAAACATGTTTCCGTCGATGACATGGGTGACACGGCCTTTTTCCACGGGGGTGACGAACGCTTTGATCTGATGGTCTCAAAGCATGGGATCCGTAGCAATCTGATCGTGCCGCTTGTGCAAAACGGGCAGGGGATTGGCTGCCTGATGCTTGGCCGAAAAGAGGTGAACCCCTTTTCGGCAGACGAGATCACGCTGATCGATGGTTTCGCGGCCATGGCGGTCATCGCCATCGATAACGCCCGGAAATACAAGGAATTAAACTTACGCCTGACACGCGAGAAGGCGACTGGCGAGGTGCTGTCTGTCATCAGCCAGAGCCGGGATGATCAACATCCGGTGTTCCAGACCATCCTGGAAAACGCCTGCAAGTTATGTAACGCGCCGCTTGCGGGATTGATCCTCGGCACGTCGGAGGATCTGGTCCAAGAGCTTTCGGCTCATATCGGTATGTCATCAGAAGCGGTTGAGCTTTTTGAGAGCGGCCAAATGAAAATGGACGCAAACCTGTCATATGCCGCGCGCTCAATCGTCGAAAATCGTCTGATCGTTTTTGAGGACATGGGGCAGAGTGATCTGTATCAGGCCGAAAGCCCGGTTGTCCGGTCCATGGTGGATGACACGGGCATTCGCAGCGTGCTGTTTGTGCCGCTGTCACGCGGGGGCGCGGCAATTGGCAACATCACGCTTTTCCGGCGGGACGTGAGTGCCTTCACGGACTTCGAAATTTCACTCGTCGAAACCTTTGCGTCGCAAGCGGTCATCGCCATCGAAAACACGCGCCAATTCCGGGAGGTGCAGGATCGGCTGGATCGGGAAGGGGCATCTCGTGAGATACTTCAGGTCATAAGTCAAAGCCGAGACGACGAACTGCCTGTTTTTGACACCATCCTTGCTCAAGCAGAGCGACTTTGCGGTGCCGATGGCAGTGGCTTACAATTGCTAAATGACAAAGGCACGCATCTGAAGATTGCAGCGATCGGGTCTTGGGATGATGCGGGTTCATTCCCGGTTGGCACGGAGTTTGACCTGCAAGTGCCCCTTGGGATGTGCCAGGCCGTCAATGAGCGACGGGTTGTCCACTATGAAGATTTAAAGGAAACGGATCTCTATATTGCGGGCCACGAAGGCCGCCGCAAGCTGGTGGATGTCGAGGGCGTTCGCACGCATCTAAATGTTCCGCTTATGAAGAACGGTAAGGCTTTTGGAAATATCACCTTATCGCGCCGCGAGCAGAAGGCATTTTCGGACGACGAAATAGCCTTGGTTGAAACTTTCGCCGCGCAAGCTGTGATTGCCATCGAGAATGTTCGCCAGTTCCGCGAAGTTCAGGATCGGCTGGAACGCGAAGCCGCAACCAAAGAAGTGCTAGAAGTCATTGCCGCGCAAAGCGACGATGAAACGCAGGTTTTTGATGCCATCTTGTCGCGTGCTGAACGGCTTTGCAACGCGGTGGCCAGCCGGTTGCATCTGAAGGACCCGGACAAACCGGTGCTAAAGTATGTTGCGGTTTCGACCCCCAAAAAAGACTCCTTAGTCCTGGGATCAGAAATCGACCTTGATGACCCGGCAGGCGTGGCACGGGCCGTGAAAACGGCCGATATCGTGCATCAACCGGACCTAAAGAATGATATCTTGTACGAGCAAGGTCACGTAGGTCGCCGCACCCTAGTCGACAAAGACGGAATTCTGGCACAACTGGCCGTACCGCTGATGCGCGATAAAGAGGCAATTGGTGTCCTGACTTTGAATCGGGACGTAGCCGGACCATTTACAGACGACGAAATTGAGCTGGTAAGGGCTTTTGCAGCTCAGGCGGTCATTGCAATCGAAAATGTCCGTCAGTTTCGTGAGGTCCAGAAACGCTTGGAACGCGAGACAGCTTCTCGCGAAATTCTGAGTGTTATCAGTCATTCGCGTGACGATGATTTACCTGTCTTTCAATCAATCTTGAGCCGAGCTGAAAGGCTCTGCGACGCAGATACCAGCGGGCTTCAACTGCTGGATGAGAGCGGTGAAAATCTTATCATGGCGGCGACCGCCGGAAAAGACGGTGGCAGCTTTACCCCCGGACGGTCATTTGAAATGGCACGCGCGCACAACCTTGCGAAGGCGATAAGAACTGGGGCGCCGCAGCAGTACGAAGATATAAGACTGTCGCAACCCTATTTAGACGGTGATCCTGACGTTCGAACCATGGTGGACAAAGAGGGCGTTCGCACGCAACTCGCAGTTCCATTGAAAAGCAACACTGCCTCGATTGGCACAATGACGCTCAGCCGGTTGGAGCAGAAGGCATTTTCGGATGACGAAATAGCTTTGGTTGAAGGGTTCGCCGCACAAGCCGTTATTGCCATCGAAAATGTCCGGCAATTCCGCGAAGTGCAGGAACGATTGGAACGCGAAGAGGCGTCGCGTGAAATCCTCGAGGTGATCAGCCAAAGCCGAGATGACGACCACCCTGTGTTTATCAGCATCCTCGAAAACGCTAGCCGTCTTTGCAACGCGCCGCTCGCCTTCTTGACGGTTGCGGATCATGAAAGGGGCGTAGCCACAATACCGGCCAATATCGGTGCGCGAACCGACTTTGATGAGGCCCTAAAGCACTTTGTTGAGCCCTTAACCCGCACCGAACTCGTCGCGATCCGCCCTATGATCGAAGGTGAAGTTGTCCGCGAAGACGATATCGCCGACGACCCGCTTTACTATGAGGATCGTGATCCCAAACGGGTGCAGATGGTAGATCTGGAGGGCGCCCGTTCCGTTTTGGCAGTGCCTTTGATGAAAGAGGGCATCGGCTTGGGAGTGCTGGTGCTTTATCGTCGCGAAGTTGCCCCCTTCTCGGACGATGACACCGCCCTGATCCAGACTTTTGCCGCCCAAGCGGTCATCGCAATAGAAAATGTGCGCCAGTTCCGCGAGGTTCAGGAGCGCACAGCAGAGGTTACCCAGTCACTGGAGTATCAAACAGCGACCTCTGATGTTCTTGCTGTTATCTCCCGTTCGCCCAACGAATTGCAGCCGGTGCTCGAGGTGATCCTCAAGGTTGCGTCGCGTATCTGCGACCCGGACACCGCGTACGCCTCGCTCCGGAGTCCGGCGGATGAAACGTATCGCGTGACTTCAACCCAGGGCATGACGAAGAGCTTTCGGAAAATCTTGAAGGAAATCTCTTTTGAACCCGGCGTCGGCACATGCACCGGGCGCACTGCTCTGTTGAAACAGACCGTCTACATCGAAGATACGCAGGCAGACCCTGACTTCGTGATGAGTGACACAGCGAAGCTGGGCAAATTCCGGTCCGCCCTAGGCGTGCCCCTGATCAAAGACGATGCTGTGGTTGGCGTGATAACGCTTGGTAGTGCTAAACTAAGAGCATTTACGCCAAAGCAAATCACGCTTTTGGAAACGTTTGCCTCGCAAGCAGTTATCGCGATCAGCAACACCCAGTTGTTCGAAGAGGTTCAAGCGAAGACCGTCGAAGTTACGCAGGCGCTGGAGTATCAAACGGCGAGTTCTGATGTGCTGTCGGTCATTTCCCGTTCGCCTCATGATCTGGATCCTGTGGTAGACGAAATACTGAGTGTTGCCAGTCGGATTTGTCAGCCAAAATATGCCGGACTACTGCTCCTGAACCCGCAGGACGATCTGTATCACGTCGTTGCCATGCATGGCTTTGATGATGAATTTGTTCAATTCATGCAACGCAACCCGGTGCCGGCCGGACATGCGGGCGGGATAGGTCAAACAGCCGCGCGTGCGGAAACGGTCTATTTTGAAGATACGCAAGCGGGCGAATATGGTTGGAATGAAGCAGCGCGCGTTGGGAAGTTCCGTTCTTTCCTAGGTGTACCGCTGATTAAAGAAAAAGCGGTCGTTGGCGTCATCGTTTTATGCCACAGCGACATCGCTCCATTCAGCGATAAACAGATCGCATTGTTGGAAACATTTGCGTCCCAAGCGGTGATCGCAATCAACAATACGCAGTTGTTTGAAGAAGTTCAGGCCCGCACTGCAGAGGTCGAAGAAGCATTGGTGCGCGAACAGGCGAGCGCTGAAATCCTCAGAGTGATCAACGAGGCGACCGCTGATCCCCAGCCGGTCTTTGATCTGGTGGCGCAGAAATCGGCCGAGCTGTGCGGTGCACAGTTTAGTGTGCTGGAACGGTTCGACGGGGAGCTTCTCCATTTTTGCGCGCAACATGGGTTTGAAGAGGGCGGGCTAGACGTCATGCTGGCGGACTACCCATTAGAACCAACTGAAGGTCATCTCGCGCCGGTCGTGGTTGAGACCGGTCAGGTCTGTCATCTCGAAGATGCGCAGACGCTTGAATACTTCAATCCCGAGATGGCCAAAGCAGCCGGGTACCGGCGTTTGATGGGCGTGCCAATCAAAGCGGAAGGGCGGGTTTGGGGCGCTATCGTAATAGCATGGTCAGAAGCCGGACCGCCCGTGCAATCCAATATCGAAGTGGTGCAGAATTTTGCCAGTCAGGCCAGTATCGCAATCGAGAACTCCCGGCTGCTGCGCGAAACCGAGGAACGCACCGCCGAAGTCGAAGAAGCGCTCGAGTATCAAAAAGCGACATCTGAAGTTCTGGAAGTCATCTCACGATCCCCGGATCAATTGAACATCGCGCTTGAGGCGATTTTGGCCGTCGCCTCGCGTATCTGCCGGTTGCAGGATGCTTTTGTTGCTTTGAAGAAGCCGGATGACGGAAAATTCCATGTCTTTGCCACTCACGGCGGGACAGAAGAGTTCCGAGCATTCATGCAAGCACATCCTTTTGAACCCGGGGACGGGTCTATCACTGCCCGTGCTCTCCGAGACGGTCGCGGTTATTTTGTTGAAAATATTCAGGCGGATACGACGTATGATCCCGAACTGAGTTCGGCTTTTCGCGACTACGGATATCGATCGGCGTTGTCGGTGCCCTTGCACCGCGGTGGTGACGTGATTGGCGTCATCACACTTGGCAGTAAAGAGACCGCAACGTTTACAGAACAAAACGTCAAACTGATGGAAACCTTTGCCTCGCAAGCCATCATCGCGATCAACAACGCCCGGCTCTTTGATGAGGTTCAGGCGCGCACTGCCGAAGTGACCGAGGCGCTGGACCAGCAGAAAGCTTCCGCTGAAATCCTCAGCGTGATCAGCCAATCCGTTGAAGACGTACAGCCAGTGTTCGACACAGTAGTGAAGAATGCTGCGCGCTTGTGCAAGGCGCCTATGGCGATGTTGCTGCTGACCAATGACGCACGCACAAATATGCGGTTGGTCGCGCATTTTGGTGACAAGCTGCGCAGTCTAGAGCTGGACGAACCTTTCCCGTTGGATCCGCAATATCAGTTGGTGCAAACCATACTCGAAGGTCGCACATTGCAAGTTGAAGACCTGACCGAGTTAGATTTGTATCGGCAAAAAGATGACGTCACCCAACGATTGGTAAATGAAGAAGGTTTGCGAACACGTTTGAGCATTCCTTTGAATATTGGCGGGCAAGGTATTGGTTGTATCGTGTTATGCCGCCGTGAGGTTTCGCCATTTGCGGATGAAGACATTGCCCTGGTTGAGAGTTTTGCAGATCAGGCCGTAATCGCCATTCAAAACGCGCGATTGTTCAATGAAACCCAATCCGCACTGTCACGTCAAACCGCCAGCGCGGATGTGCTGCGGGTGATTTCTGAATCGCCCACTGACACGACGCCAGTGTTTGAAAAGATCGTCAGCCTGGCCACGTCGCTAATCTCTTGCGATTTGGCAGTGGTTTTGCAGGCCAACAAAACCGAGTTGTGGCAAGTAGCGGCAGCGACGCCTGATGGGTTGGAAGAGATCACCTGGACCGAACGCCTCCCCATTGATCCAGACGACAACATGCCGTCCTGGGCGGTTAAAAGCGGCGAGATCGTGCACATGCCGGAGTGGCGCCAGGAAGAGCTTCCGCCACGTGATCAAGAGCTTTCCAAAAAACACGGCTACCGATCTTCGCTTCAGGTTCCCCTGATGCGCGGGAAAGAGTGCTTTGGTAATCTTCTGTTTGTGCGCAAATCCGAAGGTGCATTCAGCGATGACGAAATTGCAATTGCCAAGTCATTCGGGGACCAGGGAGTCATCGCGCTGGAAAACGTGCGGCTGTTCAACGAAACACAAACAGCGCTGTTGCGTCAAACCGCCAGCGCGGACGTGCTGCGTGTAATCTCGGAATCGCCCACCGACACCGCGCCCGTCATTGACGCCATTGCAGACGCCGGGAACAAGTTGATCGGGGCAGAAGCAACTGTGGTGATCATCCGCGAAGGGGATTACTTTCGGTCGTTGGCAACCGCAGTTGCCTTGTCCAGGGGTGAATTGAAGACGCCCAACAACTTACCCGTACGAATTGATCCCGCGATGAACATACCTTCGCAGGTGCTAACCACCGGCGAAACTGTGCATATCCCGGACGTCACGACAGCAACACTTCCCCCGCATGATGCTGAGAATATTGAGAAATTTCAACTGAAGTCTGTGCTTTTCCTACCTTTGATGCGCGAAGGTGCCTGTATCGGTGTTTTGTCGTTTACCCGGCATACCTACACCAAAGCTTTTTCCGAAGAGGAGATTGAGCTGGCCCGGTCATTCTGCGACCAGGCGGTGATCGCTATCGAGAACGTCCGGCTGTTCAATGAAACGCAGACGTCGCTTGCGCGCCAAACCGCCAGTGCCGATGTGCTGCGGGTGATCTCTGAATCGCCCACAGATACAACGCCCGTTTTCGAGATGATTGTTGCGCAGGCGACCAAGCTTGTGTCCTGTGACTTTGCCATCGCGACACTTTCGGATGACAAAAGTTGGTGGCAAGTTGCCGTAGCCAGCCAGGACGGTTTGCAAAAAGAGTTCGGCCAAACCCGTCATCCGCTTGACCGAAACGACAACTTCCAGTCATCCGTCCTACTCTCGGGCGAAACTGTGCATGCCCATGATCTGGCGGCGCCAGGGATGCCGCGCTTGGCTACTAAGCTGCAAAAAGAGGGTGGGTTTGAGGTTTATCTAGGCGTGCCCATGATGCGTGGCAGCGTTTGTTTGGGCGGGCTCGTGTTCACCAGAACGACCGACAAACCGTTCTCTGCCGAAGAAATCGCAATGGCGGAGACCTTTGCCGATCAGGCGGTTATCGCGCTCGAAAACGTACGGCTGTTCAATGAAACGCAAGCGTCCCTGGCCCGCCAAACAGCTAGCGCAGATGTGCTGCGTGTTATCAGTGAATCGCCCGATACAATTACGCCGGTCTTTGAAGAGATCGTCCAGCTGTCGATTGATCTGGTGGGATGTGACATGGCTGTGGCGTTGCAAAGTGACGGGTCTCATCTTTGGCAAGCCGCCGTTGCGACGACAAAGGGCTTGGAAAAAGAGTTCACGAATACCGTTTTCCCGATAGACCCCGATGACAATCTGCCTTCACGCGCATTGATCTCCGGTCAGCACAACCAAATTGGACCTGATACGCCGTTCGAAGACCTACCGCCGCGAGAACAGGAAATTCAGACGAGGCACAATTTCAAATGTGCCATGAATGTTCCTTTGATTCGGGACAAGGAAGGCATCGGGTGTTTGGTGTTCGTGCGCGACTCTGGCGAGGTTTTTGACGAAGACGCGATCTCCGTCGCTGAGTCTTTTGCCGATCAGGCAGTTATCGCGCTGCAAAACGTGCGCCTGTTCAACGAGACGCAAGCCTCGTTGGCGCGGCAAACCGCCAGCGCGGACATTCTGAAGGTCATCAGTCAGTCGCCGACAGACACTACACCGGTTTTCCACGCAATTGCAGCGGCTGGCAATCAGCTCTTGGATTGCAACGGGTCTGTGATCATGTTGCGCAGCGGCGATTCCTTTGTTCCCGTCGCCGGGACTGGTGACGGTACGCCGCTTAAGAACCTGTCTTCAAATCCAGTGAAAATTGAACCAGATCTGAACTATCCGTCCCAGGTGTTGACGACCGGGGAAATGGTCCACATCACGGACCATACGCAAGTGACCTTGCCACCACATGAAGTTCATACATTTGCTAAATTTAGTTTGAAATCAGTCTTGTACCTTCCCCTCATGCGCGAAGAAGAGTGTGTCGGTGTTTTAACATTTTCGCGCGTGTATGCGGCAAAGGCCTTTACTGATGACGAAATCTCGCTGGGCCGGTCATTTTGTGCCCAAGCCGTTATCGCCATCGAAAACGTTCGGCTTTTTCAGGAAGCGCAAGATGCCCGCGAAGCAGCTGAGACTGCCAACGAGGCAAAAAGCGCCTTCCTGGCCACCATGTCCCATGAAATCCGCACGCCGATGAATGCTGTCATCGGGATGAGCGGGCTGATGATGGACACAGAGTTGGACGCCGAGCAGCACGACTATGCCCGCACAATCCGCGACAGCGGGGATGCGCTGTTAGGCATCATTAACGAAATCCTCGACTTCTCAAAGATCGAAGCCGGGCAGATGGATGTGGAATATCAGCCTGTTGATCTGCGCGATTGTGTTGAAAGCGCGCTGGATCTGATCGGGGCGAAAGCGGCTGAAAAACAACTCGATATCGCGTATATCTACGGTGATGAGGTTCCCGCAGCTGTCAGCACCGATGCCACGCGCCTGCGGCAGATCCTGCTGAACCTTATGTCGAATGCTGTGAAATTCACCGAATCCGGGGAGGTCGTGATGTCCATCTCCGCCAGCCGCAAGGGCGGCAAAGTGGAGCTGGCATTTGAAGTTCGCGACACCGGGATCGGGCTGACTGCCAAAGGTATGAGCCGTTTGTTCCAATCGTTTAGCCAGGCCGACAGCTCCACCACACGCAAATACGGCGGAACCGGGTTGGGGTTGGCGATTTCCAAACGCCTGTCGGAATTGATGGGCGGCACCATGTGGGCCGAAAGCGAAGGTGCGGGCAAAGGTTCCACTTTCCACTTTACTATTCAGGCGACAGAGACAGATCTGCCAGACACCAAGGCGCGCAGCCTTTTGGGGCTTCAGTCCGAATTGCAGGGCAAGCGCATCCTTATGATCGACGATAATGAGACAAACCGGCGTATCCTGACCCTGCAAACCGAAAAGTGGGGCGCAAAAACTGACGCGTTTGAAACCCCGCGCAAGGGTCTTAACGCGTTGAAAAAGAAACCTGACTACGACCTCGCAATTTTGGACATGCACATGCCGCAGATGGACGGCATCGCGCTTGCCCAACGCATGCAGGCGGATTTTCCGGCGGTGCCGCGCGTTCTTTTCAGTTCCCTCGGGGTGCGGGATTTGGAGGTTGAGGCGGATCTTTTCGCGGCTCACCTGGCCAAGCCCCTGCGCCAATCGCATCTCTTCGACACGCTGGTGACCTTGTTTGAACCGAAGGTAACAAAAGTCGATGCCAAGTCCAAGGCGAAGCCCAAGACCGACCCGGAAATGGCAAAGCAGCATCCGCTGCGTATTTTGCTGGCCGAAGACAATCTGGTGAACCAGAAGCTTGCGCTGCGGTTGTTGGAACAGATGGGGTATCGCGCCGATCTGGCCAGCAATGGGGCAGAGGCTGTGGAAAGTGTGGATCGGCAAACCTATGACGTGGTTTTGATGGATGTTCAGATGCCGGAAATGGACGGCTTGGAGGCCTCGCGCCGCATTAACGCGGCTTACGCCGACGGCGGGCGTCCGCGCATCGTTGCCATGACGGCCAATGCCATGCAGGGTGACCGGGAAATGTGCCTGGCTGCAGGCATGGATGACTATATTGCCAAACCTATTCGCGTCGACCGTCTGGTTGAGGCGCTTTTCAACACACCGCAATTGCCCAAGGACAGCCCATGACAGACGCCCCCGTTGACCCAAGTGTGCTAGCGGAATTGCAGGACGCCGCAGGAGCAGAGTTCGCAGCGGAATTGTTGGACACGTTTCTGGATGAGGAAGGCCCTGCCATGATAGCCGATCTCAAAGCTGCAACGGATGCTGCGGACGTGGACACCTACAGGCGTACGGCCCATTCGATCAAATCCAATGCCCAGGTGTTTGGCGCAACCGCCCTGGCAAATATTGCACGGGACATGGAATTGAAGGGCCTTGATACCGCGACCGAGGTCGGTGTGCTTGTAGCTGCCTTTGAAGAGGCTGCCACAACCTTGCGAGGGATGCTGGATGGCTGATCGTCCGGGGCACATCCTGATCGTTGACGACAACAAAGTGAACCGCCTGCTGCAATCCCGCAGTGTCGAATTGTTGGGACACCAGGCGTCTGTGGCCGAAAACGGCCGCATCGCCATGCAGATGCTGGCTGCGGGCGACTATGACCTGATGCTCCTCGACATAGAGATGCCGGAGATGGACGGGTTCGAGGTGCTGGAGGCGATTAAGGCTGATCCCAGCCTGCGGGATGTGCCGGTGATTGTGACCTCCTCGGTGGAGGGGATCGACAACGTAGTGCGCTGCATTGAGCTGGGCGCGGATGACTATTTGCAAAAGCCGGTCAACAAGACATTACTGCGCGCGCGGCTGTCGTCATCGCTTGATAAAAAGCACCTGCGAGATGAACAAAAGCGACTTTTGGAACGCTTTGCGACGACAGAAGTGGCGCAGGACTTGGCTGAATCCGGCTTTTCCATCGGTGGGCGCCGGGTGCGGGCGTCGGTTCTTTTTTGCGATCTGCGCGGGTTCACCGCCATGTCGGAAACCAATGACCCCGAGAACACGATAGAGGTGCTGAACACCTACTACACGCTGATGTTTGAGGCGGTAAACAGCAACGGCGGCGTGATAAATCAAATGATCGGGGACGGGTTGATGGCGCTCTTTGGTGCGCCGCAAGAGCTGGAAAACACCGCTGAATGCGCTTTTGCCGCAGCGCTGGAAATGGCGTCGATGATGGACCTGCTGAACCAGGATCGCGTGGCAAATGAGGAAGCCCCGCTTGGCGTGGGCATCGGCATTGCCACGGGCGATGTGGTTGCAGGGTACACAGGCACGCAGGACCGTGCGACTTATACCTGCGTGGGCAGCACAGTGAATCTGGCAGCGCGCTTGGAAAGCCATACTAAGGTGGTGGGCTGCGGCGTTCTGACAGACGCAGCAACCCATGCAGGTTTGTCTGACGGCACGGAGCTGACGCGCGTGCCGGGCGTAAACATTCGTGGCTTCGATGCCCCTTTGGATATTTACAGCCTATGACCAAGTTGTCTGACGCCCAGGCCACAGCATTGCAGGCCGTTGATGCCAGGCTTCCCGACTTTTCTGCTTGGTCTGAAACCATCTTTGATTTCGGTGAAACCGCATGGCGGGAATATCAATCTGCCGCCTGGTATGTGGACCGTTTGCGCAAGGAAGGTTTCACGGTGGAAGAGGGCAGCGGTGGCATGCCAACGGCCTTTTGCGCCGAATGGGCCAACGGCGACGGGCCTGTGATTGGACTGTACGGCGAATACGACGCGGTGCCGGGCAATTGTCAGGCCGCCGATACCACGCGCCGTCCTCGTGACGGGTTAGGTTATCAGGCCGGCGGTCATACGGATCCGCATTCCGCGCTGGGCATCAGCACTTTGGGCGGACTTTTGGCAACCAAAGCAGCGATGGAGCGTCACGGGATTCGGGGCGGCTTACGCTATACCGGGGAACCGGCTGAAAAGGTGCGCGGGTCAAAGCCGATTCATGCGGCAAAAGGATACTATGACGGGTTGGCGGCAATGCTGTCGTTTCACCCGTATTATATGGATCCGCTGTGCAACACCGTGCGTTGGGATACCCACTGCGGCGCGGCCTATTCGATGATCTATCGCTTCTTGTGTGACGCGCCGGAGCAATGGGGTGCAGACGACGGTGCGCCTATTCCGCAATCCCATTCCGCGGTGCGCGCGCCCGGCGCGTCAGAGGCGTTGGTGGCCATGTCTCAGGCCGCGCGGCTCTTTCGTGACAGCATGCTGCCCCATCAGGGTGGGTGGTCGATATCGGAAGCCATCCTGACGGCCGGGCAGGCCACCGCTGATAACCTGCCCGCCGGGCTGGCTGAAATCCAATACATGATGCGCGTGCCGACGATCGAGATGGCCGAACAGGTCACCGCCGGGCTGGATCGCACGGCAGAGGCTGCCGCTGCCCAAACAGGGTGTCGTGTGGAACGGCACTGGGTCTGCAAATCCCGTCCGGGGCTTGCAAATCACGCGATGGCGGGGGTGGTTTGGAACGCGTTGCAAGAGGTCGGCGCGCCGCAATGGGGGCGCGAGGCGCATCGTGCTGCGAACGACATCTTGTCCGCGCTCGGGCAGCCGAAGTCAGACACACCGTTTGTGGACGCGCTGTCCCAGTTGATTTCTCCGCAGGCGGCGGAGGCGATCCTGCGCCAGGATCTACCGCCGAGCCAGTTGAACTCCACATCGGACGACTACACAGAGATGAC
>JBCCET010000032.1:0-38167 GCA_039030095.1 Pseudomonadota bacterium
CGAGCTTAAGCACAAACAGAAACCGCCGCAGGCCCGGCCCAGCTTCGTTATATGAGAACTACGATGGGACGGGACTGCTCGGAACCAAGGGGGTCAATTTTGCGCGCCGATAAGGGGTCAAGATTGAATGCCGATTGACAGTTTTTTGAACTGCAAACTCAGGGCCAAGGAACCTACGAGTTCACACAAGATGTGCGGCGTTGGGTTTCCGACGCAAGCCAACAGACTGGTTTGCTTACGCTATTTGTCCGACACACCTCCTGCTCTCTCGTAATTCAGGAAAACGCGGATCCGGAAGTTCAGACTGACCTGAAAAACTACTTTGCCCGACTTGTCCCGCCAACCACGGACCCGTCCATGTCTTACCTGACCCATACCTATGAGAGGCCCGACGATATGCCAGCGCATATCAAATCTGCCTTGTTGCCCGTTTCTTTGACAATCCCAATATCAGATGGGCTCTTAACCCTTGGTACCTGGCAGGGAATTTACTTTTTCGAACATCGCGACAGGCCGCACAGGCGACAAGTGGTCGCGCATATCAGTCCCTAGCCAATCAGCGACAAGCGATTTAGCGTCGGGGCATGCAGGCGCCCCGGATCATCTTAGATGCAGCAAACGGCAAAGACGTCATGGTTTTTGACGGCGTTTGTAATCTGTGCAGCGGGTGGGTGCAGTTTGTGGTGCGCCGCGATCCGGATGCGCGGTTCCTTTTTTTGACAGCGCAATCCAACCTGGGTGAGGCGCTTTATGCCGAACTTGGTTTGAAATCAGCAGATTACGACAGCTTCATAGTGATCAAAAAAGGTCGGGTTTTCACTAGTCTCGACGGTGTCATTGCAGTTTGCGCGGCCCTCGGCCCGCTCTGGTCCCTAGCCCGCATCTTGGGTTTTCTGCCCCGCCCCATAAAAGATGCAATCTACAGTCTGGTGGCACGAAACCGATATCGTGTTTTCGGCAAACTAGACACTTGCATGGTGCCAACCCCACATTTGCGCGCCCGTTTTCTGGACGAAGTGTAGCCCTGTTGCATACAGGATATGGCGGCCAGAGAATATGTCTACCCAAACTATGGTCGCTTGGTGTAATCCTAGGTAAAAGAACCAGAAAAAGACCGAGGCAATTCGAAAATGAGATGTCCTTTCTGCGGAAACACCGACACGCAAGTCAAAGACTCGCGACCCGCTGAAGACCATGTGGCTATCCGGCGTCGCCGGTTCTGCCCGTCCTGCGGCGGTCGTTTCACGACCTATGAACGCGTTCAGTTGCGCGATTTGGTGGTGGTGAAGAAGAACGGCAAACGCGAAGATTTCGACCGTGACAAACTGGAGCGATCCATCCGCATCGCTTTGCAGAAACGCCCACTCGATCCGGACCGCATTGACCAGATGATTTCTGGCATCGTGCGGCGTTTGGAAAGCATGGGTGAATCCGACATCCAATCTGACAAGATCGGTGAGATCGTTATGGACACGCTGGCCCGGATAGACACCGTTGCCTACGTCAGATTTGCCAGCGTTTACAAAAACTTCCAGGCGGCAGATGACTTTGAGGACTTCGTTCAGGAGTTGCGTCCAGAAGACACAGTCGAAGAGAGCGAGTGAGCGCAGACCAGCGGTGGATGAAAGCAGCCTTTGCGCTTGGAGCGCGGGGCCTAGGTACTGTGTGGCCCAACCCAGCTGTCGGATGCATATTGGTAAAAGACGGACGTGTTATTGGGCGGGGATGGACCCAACCCGGCGGACGCCCCCATGCAGAGGTAATGGCTTTGCGGCAAGCAGGCACGGCGGCACGCGATGCCACCGCTTACGTCACGCTTGAACCCTGTTCCCATCACGGAAAGACCGGCCCCTGCGCTGAGGCTTTGTTGACCGCAGGCATCGCGAGGCTGGTGGGTGCGACCCAAGACCCCGATCCTCGCGTGGCTGGGCGCGGATATGCGATGCTGGAAGAGGCTGGCGTCGATGTGACCCGCAGTTGCCTGCCCGAGCAGGCCGAAGAAGCACACGGAGGCTTTTTTGCACGTGTGCGGACACGCCGCCCATTGGTGACGCTGAAACTAGCCAGTTCCATAGACGGACGCATCGCGACAGGGTCAGGCGACAGCCGCTGGATCACCGGCAGCGACGCGCGACGCCAAGTCCATATGCTGCGGTCCAACCACGACGCTGTGCTGGTTGGTACTGGCACGATGTTGGCCGACGATCCAGACCTGGGCGTGCGCGGTCTTGGCCCCCTGTCCGATCCGGTTCGGATAGTTGCAGACCGGCGCCTGCGGATGCCTGCGAACGGTCGGCTCGCCAGTCTTGCTGCAACCCACGCTGTTTGGGCGTTGCATGGTCCTGAAGCGGACCCGGCGCGAGCAGAGACCTTGCGCGCGCTTGGGGTGAAAACTGTTGAGATCCCCACGGCTGATGGCAGCCTTGAGCTGAACAGCTTGCTGTCGATTTTAGCAGACGAAGGCCTTACGCGGGTCTTTTGCGAAGGTGGCGGTACAGTGGCCGCCTCCCTGCTGGCGAGTGGGTTGATAGACCGGCTTGTGACCTTTGGTGCTGGTGTGGTGATCGGCGCTGAAGGCCAGCCCAATTTTGGCGGGCTGGGTTTGGAGACGCTTTCTGAGGCGCCGCGTTTTACCCTGCAAAGCGTTACGCAAATCGGGGGGGACATCCGCGCGGACTGGCTCCCGATCCGGGCAAAAATCACAAGCTAACGCGGGTCTTACCAAGCGGCAGCCGCCGAAGGCGGGGACGTCTGTTCTGGAAGAGTTTTGCGGGTATGAGCAACTTGTCTGCGATGTAAGTGACGCTTAGAAAAAAGCGCCTCCGGCAGGAGTATTTCAAAGCCAAAAAGAGGAGGTCAGCGCCAAAGATGGGCATAACTGGCGGCGAGACCTTGGGCTTTTGCAAGCAATCGCAATCGGCGACTGCGGCGGTCTGGGGTGACTACGCTCAGTCGTTTAACCACGCTTTCAGGGCCACATGGCAAGCCTGTAACCGGATCCCAATAGAGCGGATAGTCGATAAGAGCTGCATGCGTTAGTCCGTCCAGAGTGACTGGTTCGCCGCGACGGGAAATCTTGGGTGCGCGGTCGTCAGTGAGGCCCCAACCTGCATAAAACGGTTGGCCGAAGACTGTTACAGGGATACCGCGCAAAAGCGCCTCGAACCCTGTCAATGATGTCATGGTGGCGACACGATCAACCCGACTTAAAAGGTCTGTAATACTTTCGTTTTCAAGGACTTGGTTGGCTGCATCGCTACCCGGTTGTCCCCCGTCGCGCAGGCCCGCGACAACATCGGGATGCGGTTTGTAGACAATCCACGCATCTGGGAATGCCGCGCGTGTTGCACCAAGGAGACCTGCGTTGGTGCGCACCTCTGCCGTTCCTTTCAGGATTGATTGGTCATCTTCGACTTGACCAGGCACCAGGATGATCTGTTGGCCCGGTGCATTGCCAAAGTCCGCCCCCTCACCGACTAGATTGTATTTCGAAACACCGGCTTCTACGACGGATTGACGTAGCGCATGCGCGCGCGCCAGATCGGCTGCCGCCAGATCCACTGATGCAGCAATCAGCTGTTCCATTCGACTTGGGTGTGACGGATCGTAATAAATTCCCTGGTCATCCAAAGCCAAAGACGCAGGTACCACAAGTTCTGCCCCCAAACCGCGAGATCGGAGGAAACCATCTTCCATCCGATAGAGCACTTTATGTGCCTTGGAGCAGGACCTTACCAATTCTGGTGTCGCTTTGCCGGCCCAGACCGCCACATCAGTATCGGGGGTTACAGGCGCATCGTCGAACCGAGCAACACTTGCGAACATGCGGCGCAAAAATCCACGCTTCCACAGCCGCATACCTGCCATGATTAGCGGCCTGCCCGTAAGCCGATGGGCGCGTGTCACGTCTCGCAACGCGTTGAGCGCAAAGTCAAAACCCACTTCCTCCCCTAGCGCCCGATCCACATATCGGACATATCGCCGGTAAGTGGCGTCAAAGAGGCCTTCCACACTTAGAGCGGGCTTGGCAGGTGTGCGCGCGTGGCGGTCATCGGTCAATCCGCGACCGCAGTAGAAGGCATCCCCAAACACGATCGGGCGTAGGCCGTGCAAAACAGCCTCCAACCCCATCAGCGAGCTGACACAGTAAACTGCCTCCGCCTGCGCGAAGAAATCACCCAAGGGTCCGCCTTTGTCCCAAAACACAACCGCATCATCTTCATCGCCGGGTGAAAAATGGCCTGGTCGCTGTCCCGCGCTAACCTCGGGGTGGGATTTGAGCAGAATAGTTTTGCCCGGGTTTTCTGCTTTTGCGGTCGCCAACATAGTTTCAAATGTCTCGGCACTAGCTCCTGCGCCGATCAGACTGGCATCGCCACGGGTCTGATCGATCACCAACACGTAACTGTCCGGCAAGCCCCCTAATGGGGTGCGCGCACCGGCATTGTATTTGGACAGGCCCGACGCACGCCAACGGCTCAATGCCTTCGCTGCGTCAGATGTCGGGCCCTCTGCTGCAACTTGATCCATCAACTGTTGCAGTCGACTAGGCGCGCTGGTGTCAAAATAGATACCCAGATCATCCATCACGTAACTGAAGCCTGGCTCCCCTTCGCGCCCTGTTCGCACAGACCGCAGAAACCCGTCCTCCAGCGTCAAAACACGTGCGCCCCGCCACCGCGCAATGGCCTGCCCCCTTTTGGCCACAGGCTTACGGCCCCAAACCAAAACCCAATCGCCTTTGCCGGGTAAGCCGAAGCGCGGCTTCACGCCCAGCGCCGCCAGGCCGCGGCGCAGGTGTTTGTTAGTGAAGAAGGACAGCGAAAACGCAAACACCCGCACCTGTTCGGGCGCGGGTGTTGTCGCGGTGTCGATGTCGGCGCGCTTAGCCACCGCCTGCGGCGGCGTTAAGCGACTGTGCAGCTCCAACACTGGATGTCAGGACACCCAGCGTCTTGGTCCATTGCACGTAAGGTGCCTCGGTCACATAGATCGTATCTCCGTCACGGATCATGAAATCACGTCCCAGGAATACACCTGTGGGTGCGGTCAGATCCAGCACGTAGGCAAAGCGCTTCGGCGTTTTAAAATCGTTTCGGCCCAATACCTTGTTAGCAAACTCCGCCGTCTCATCGCGAAAGATGAACACACCGGTTGGGTCAGCAAGGTTTGAGTTCAGGCCGCCCAGAAAGGCAATCGCCTCAATCGCGGTCATCGTTGGTTGCGGAAATTCCACGAGCGACTGACCGCCGGTGGCGCCCAATGCTGTAAAACGGCGGGTATCTTCCTGGATCAGGATACGGTCACCTGGGCGCAATGCGATGTCTTGCACGTTACCCTCGTAGAGATCTTCCAGCCAAACCGTGCCACGGTGGTTGCCGCGCACGACTGTCACACGGGTGTTTTCCGGATCCGTTGTCACCCCGCCAGCGCTGGCGATCATTGTAGACAGCGTAGAAGTGGAGGCCTCAATCGGCAGAATGCCCTGGGCGCCTGCAGTGCCAACGATAGACACAGTCGATCCATCACCCGGAGCACGGGCCACGATGAATTGCGGGTCAGGGGTTTGTTGGTCAAGTTTGCGCGTAATAATCTTACGCAGAGCTTCTGGTGTGTTGCCAGCCGCACGGATGCGGCCTGCATAAGGCACAAAGATAAACCCGGTTTGGTCGACCTGGATCTCTGTCAGCGTGGCAGGCAAGCCAGCAGAACTAAGCAAGCCTTCTTCCACGTTTTCATAAACGGTGATCAACAGCCTATCGCCGGGGCGGATGGTGTCCGCCGCGATCTTGCCTGCATTGCGGAATTTAGCGGAAAATCCGGCGCTGGGCCCGGATTCGGTTGCCTTCACAACGCGGTCATTGAGGTTCACGACATAGGCATTGCCTTGACGTTGTACGGAGCCTTCAAAGATCTCACGTTTGTTTGGACCCGAACGGGGAAGACCACAGGACGTGACGGCAAACGCCACAACCATTAGGGCCATAACACCGGCCCTGGGTTTCAGGAACTTGGACAAGATACTGCCCTTTCTGCCTACACTGCCTCAGGTATTTTTTATTTTTCTTTTAGGACTGGCATGAAGCCTGAACAAAATCAAAGGCTTTGGCTGCCCGATTTATCCACAATGGAAAACTGTTGCAGCGGTGCAGCGCCACTCAACGCAAGTGCCTCGTAAGGATCCTCGGCAATCAGCATCTTATCAACGATCTGCCGAATGAGCCGCACACGGCTACGGCGAGAATAGAAACCTCCGGTAATCTGCGAGGTCATCAAAAGAAACTGTCGGTAGTCGCGATAGGCGCTCAGGTCCGGCTTTTTAGGGTTCGCAAAAAAGTCTTCGAGCGATTGGTTGGAGGTAAATTCTGGCTTGCAAAAGACCCCCTCCCCCAAGGCTTTGACAGGCAATCCACGCCACAGCGCCTGTTGTGCGGCGGTGGAATTGATCGTGACCACAGCGCGCGCGTAGTCCAGCAATTCAGCCAGCTTGCCGCCGCGTACAAAGTGCACCCGCGCTCCAACCCCAAATTCATCAGCCAGCCTGCGCGCAACCTTGGAAAGCGGCTCGCGGTCATCCTCCAACGGGTGGGATTTGAACACCAGATGGTGGTGTCTTGGCGCATTTTCGGCAAATGCTTCAACGCAGGTCCGCATGAAATCGGCCATATCCGCAAAGTCCGAATGGCTTTTGATGGATGCGTCATGGCTGAGCTGCAACAAACTCAAGTGATAGACAAACCCGTTTCGCTTGATTGATCGTGTTGCGCGAAGCCGCTGCAAAGCATGCACCGGACGGTTCATCAAGCGCTTGAAATGTAGCCAAAATTCCCGCGCGACGGAGGTTTCGCGGTGAGTTTTATAGTTTCGGAATCGACGATTTCTGAAAAGGATGTGCCAATGATAGATCGCACCTAGAAGGATGTGTTGGCGCATGTCACCCCACCGGGCGGGGGCCTCTGGCTGGTCATTGTCGATGTGGCGCAGCGCTTCGCGCATATCGCTGACAGACATATCCATTAGGCGGCTGTGGCCGTTTACACCGCCCCGCTCATAAGTGACCCAGTACGGGCGCAAGTAGCCTTCTTCGAAGCAGTGGATGCGAATGCCAAGTTCGCGGGCGATCTTAATTGCAGTCACATGCAGAATTCTTGTATCCCCGTAGATCACCAGATCCGATGTGTTGTCTTTGGCAAAAAAGTCCCGGATGAACTCCGGCCAATCTTCCAACTCGCCGGTGTAGGGAACAAACGCTTTGCGGTTGCGCCAAAAGAAGCGGTCGCCTTCATTGAAGCCAATTTTTGTGAACCGAGCGCCAGTGGCCGCAACAACCTTGCTAAGCTCCCAAAAGAACGGGCCGTGGGGGCCTTGCAGAAACACAAATGACCGGTTTTCAGGGCGCAAGCTGTCCTGTCCGGCGGACGCCGGAGTAAGCACGGTCAGATGATCGCGCGTTTTGGACACGTTTTGGCACACTCGAACGGTTGGCCGTTCGCCCCTGGTTACTGGCCGCGCGGCGCGCGGATACATCGCCAACTACCCCTTGGCGACATCTCTTAGGCCACGCCGCGTTAGGTAATAGTTTGGCTTGTGGACAAAGTACACAAAGGTTAGTTCAAACCTTGCATAATTTGGGGCAATTTTATGTTCACTGGAATAATCACGGAAATAGGCACAATTCAGGCGCTGGAACAGCGCGGGGATTTGCGCGCGCGCATTGCATCAAGCTATGATCCTGACGGGATCGATCTGGGCGCATCAATTGCGTGTTCTGGGGTTTGCCTGACCGTGATTGACAAGGGCCGTGACGCCACAACCGGTTGGTTTGACGTCGAAATATCGGCCGCGTCTGTTTCCAAGACCAATGTCAGCGCATGGGCGGTTGGATCACGCATCAACCTGGAACGCGCCCTGAAAGTGGGTGATGAATTGGGCGGTCACATCGTGTCCGGCCATGTGGACGGAATTGCCGAGGTAACGTCCATTACCGATGAAGGCGACAGCACGCGCGTTCAGTTCCGCGCACCAGAAGCCCTAGCGCGTTTTATTGCACCAAAAGGATCAGTTGCGCTCGACGGTACATCTTTGACCGTGAATGAAGTTGACGGCACTGTTTTTGGCGTGAATTTCATTCCCCACACCAAGGCATCGACAACCTGGGGAGACGTGGCCGTGGGCGACGCCATCAACCTAGAGATCGACACGCTTGCCCGCTATGTGGCGCGCTTGGCAGAAATGCAGTCCGTCTGACGCTGAGGTTGCTCTGGCAAATCGGGCGCGATTGAGCTATCCCGCGCCCTCAATCTGAAGGACACCACTGCAATGTCTGACCCTATCCCATTTGAAAAACCCGGCCCGGTCGAGAGCGACTGGAAGTCATGCATCTCTCCGACAGAAGAGATCATCGCCGACGCAAAAGCCGGCAAGATGTTTATCCTGGTCGATCATGAAGACCGGGAAAATGAGGGGGATCTGGTGATCCCGGCAGCAAGCGCCGATGCTGAAGCGATCAATTTCATGGCGACCTACGGGCGTGGGCTGATTTGCCTATCCCTTCAGTCAGACCGGCTGGATGCGCTTGGGCTGCCGATGATGGCAACGACAAATTCCTCGCGGCACGAAACCGCTTTCACTGTCTCCATTGAGGCGCGCGAAGGCGTGACCACAGGGATTTCCGCCCATGACCGGGCGAAAACGATCGAGGTTGCAATCGACCCATCGTCTGGCGCGCAAGACATCGCAACACCTGGCCACGTCTTTCCCCTGCGCGCCCGCGAAGGCGGCGTGTTGGTCCGCGCAGGACATACTGAGGCCGCCGTCGACGTGGCCCGTCTTGCTGGCAAGGACCCATCTGGCGTGATCTGCGAAATCATGAACGACGACGGCACTATGGCCCGCCTACCCGATCTGGTTGGTTTTGCCCAACGCCACGGGCTGAAAATCGGCACAATCTCTGATCTGATCGCCTACCGCCGTCGCTATGACAATCTGGTAACTGAAATCGATCGACGCGAGGTGCATTCTGCCTTCGGTGGCGACTGGCAGATGCGGATTTTTGCGGACCGGTCGGAAGGATCCGAACATGTGGTGATGATCAAAGGTGACATCACCGGGTCGGACCCGGTTCTGGTCCGCACCCACGCGCTGGATCCGATGGAAGACGTTCTCGGGCTTGGCCCCGGCCACCCGGACGAGGTGCGCGAAGCTATGGCACGCATCGATGAAGAAGGCCGTGGTGTGTTGATCTTGTTCCGTGACCTTGCCGCGAAATTGGCTGTAGAAGAGGCAGAGGCGCCAGACACGCTGCGCTATACCGGGCTTGGCGCACAGATCATGTCTGCCCTTGGCTTGCGCGACTTCATTCTGCTGACCGACAACCCGCTGCCTAAAATCATTGGGCTGGAAGCTTACGACCTGAACGTCGTGGGCACCCGCAATATCACAAAGGGCTGACCTAATGGCTGGATCGGAAACCCACGACACCTTGGCGATGCCGAGCTTTGATAAGCCGCCGCACTTGCTGATTGTCGTGTCGCCTTACTACCGCGATATCGCCGAAAACCTAGTGGCAGGCGCATCAGCGGCTATTGAAGCCGCAGGCGGCACCTTTGAGGTAGCAGAGGTTCCCGGCGCGCTGGAAATCCCGACAGCAATCCGCATCGGGCGCGGATCGGGCAAATTTGATGGTTTCGTGGCTCTTGGCTGCGTGATCCGGGGCGAAACAACCCACTATGACACAGTGTGCAACGATTCCAGCCGCGCTTTGTCGTTGATGGGCATCGCGGACGGCACCGCCATCGGCAACGGCATATTGACGGTTGAAAACCGCGCCCAAGCGGAGGTTCGCGCTGATGCCAAAGGCCAGAACAAAGGCGGCGGCGCGGCCGAAGCCGCGCTGCATCTGATCGCACTCACCAACCGTTTCACGCCCGGGCCAAAAGGCATCGGGTTCAAACCGGCGTCCGAGCATATCAAAATCGCTGATGCAGGCACCAAACGCGCATGAATAGTAAAAATCGCAAGTCCGCCGCCCGGCTTTTTGCTGTGCAGGCGCTTTTTCAGATGGAAGCTGCTGGCAGCGGGCTGGAAGATGTGGTGGCAGAGTTTCTAACTCATCGTTTTGGCGCCCCGGAAGAAGATCGGGAGTGGTTGGAAGGCCATGTGGACTTGTTTGAGACGCTTACGAAAGAGGCTGTGATCCATCAGGCACGGATCGACCAGGCCACCAACGCGGCTCTGGTGGATCGTTGGCCGATTTCGCGCATTGATCCGACGCTGCGCGCAATTTTCAGGGCTGGTGGCGCGGAGCTGATAGCGGGTGACGCACCAGCGAAAGTGGTAATGTCGGAATACATAGACATCACCAAAGACTTCTTTCCCGAAGGAAAAGAGGCGGGGTTGGTCAACGCCGTACTGGATGTGATGGCAAAGGAACTGCGTGCTTAAACAGCCAATGACACCTATTTTCGGCCAAAAAATGAGTTCGATGATCGGAGTTTCTGGACATTGAAAAATGAGGGCCGAGATTTTTTTGCCTTCCCGTTCTGAAATCGCCGTCGGTTTGTCGAAAATCTACAAGTATCGCACCGCTGGTCGGTGTTTTTGAACGTATCAACCCCAAGGCCACGCCATGCGCCTGCTGATCTCATTTGCTGCTCTTTTCCTGTCGATTACTTTTCTGCAGTTGTCGTCGGGTGCCATTGCACCGCTCGACGCGCTGTCGGGGCTTCAAATCGGGTTTTCCGAGACACAAATTGGTCTTCTGGGGTCAGCCCACTTCTTTGGGTTCTTCATAGGGTGTTGGTGGGCGCCGCGTTTGCTGGGCAGCGTCGGGCACGCGCGAGGCTTCGCGGCTTTTGCCGCCTTCGGGGCCATTGGCGCTATTGCGCACCCTATGCTGATTGATCCAACCGCGTGGGCAATCATGCGGGTTATGACAGGTCTGTGCGTGGCAGGCTGTTACACGATTATTGAGGCGTGGATGCATGCCAAGGTCACCAATTCCAGCCGAGGCCGGGTTATGGGGACCTACCGTGTGGTGGACATCGGAGCCTCCTCGATTGCTCAGCTGATGATCGGATTTTTGGAGCCTGCGGCTTTTATTTCGTACAATCTTCTTGCGATTTTGTGCTGTGCCTGTCTGTTCCCGCTGACACTGACCCAGGCCCGCCAGCCCGAAACGCCAGAAGCACCGCGCCTGCATCCGATCCGCACCGCTCTTGTGTCCCCTTTGGGTGTTGCCGGGGTGTTGGTGGCGGGTTTGACGGCGGCGAGCTTTCGGATGGTTTCACCGATTTATGGGGCTGAAATTGGGCTAACGGCCACGCAAATCGGGTCGCTTTTGGCAACTGCGCTGGTGGGCGGCGCGCTGGCGCAACTGCCGGTCGGCTGGTTGGCAGATCGCTATGATCGGCGTTGGGTCCTGATCGGCTTGTCAGCGGCGGCGGTAGCGGTTTCTGCGGGGTTGGTAAGTGTTGGCGACAATCCAACCTTTGTCTTTATCTTAACTTTTGCATTTGGCATGACCACATGGCCGATTTTTTCTGTATCGACGGCCCACGCCAACGATTTTACCGCGCCTGAAGATGTGGTGGAAATCAACGCCTCACTGATGTTTCACTACGGCCTCGGCGCCATCGCATCCCCGCTGATTGCGTCCGCGCTTATTGCTGCCTACGGGGCGTCGGCGCTCTTTGCCTTCATAACAACCGCCCATGTATTGCTGGTGATCTTCGGCTTTGCCCGAATGCGTGCGCGCCCTGCGGCCAAAGACCGGGTAAGCTACAAATACACCCCGCGCACGTCGTTCACGATTGGCCGTATGTTGCGCCGTAAGAAATCGCGCTCGGAAGACAACCAAACGCTCCAAGATTCAGCGTCAGATTAGCGCTTCTTTACAAGCCGTGTTTATGGTGGTTCGATCCCTGGCACGCCCAGCCACTTTCGGCGTAAAAAGGGGGCCAAAATGCCAGTTATAACCGAGATTGCGGATCTTAAACGCATCTATCAGCGCCGCGTGCCGCGAATGTTTTACGACTACGCTGAAAGCGGTTCCTGGACTGAGCAGACCTTTCGCGAAAACGTCGATGATTTTGCCAAGATCCGGCTGCGTCAGAAGGTGGCCGTGGATATGACCAACCGGTCGACCGTTATGCCGATGTTGGGAGAGGACTATGCAATGCCGGTGTCGCTGGCGCCTATCGGACTGCTGGGCATGCAAGCCGCAGATGGGGAGATCAAGTCGGCGCAGGCGGCAGAAGCATTTGGCATCCCTTTCACCCTGTCCACCATGTCGATCTGTTCGATCGAAGATGTGGCCGCCCATACAGCCAGACCATTCTGGTTCCAGCTTTACGTCATGAAAGACCGTGATTTCATCGGGCGATTGATTGATCGGGCAAAGGCGGCCGGGTGTTCCGCGCTGGTCCTGACCTACGACCTGCAAATTCTGGGCCAACGGCACAAGGACCTGAAAAACGGATTGTCGGCGCCGCCCAAACTGACCCCTGCGACGCTGTTGAACCTGGCCACCAAATGGGGTTGGGGCCTGGAGATGCTCAAAACCAAGCGGCGGGTTTTTGGCAACATTGTCGGGCATGTAAAAGGCGTCTCTGACATGTCGAACCTGGGGGCATGGACGGCGGAGCAGTTCGACCCAACGCTCGACTGGAAAGACATCGAATGGATCAAGGACCGCTGGGGTGGGCCGTTGATCCTCAAAGGCATCCTGGATGTGGAAGACGCGAGGCGCGCTGCCGACAGCGGGGCGGACGCGCTGATCGTTTCCAATCACGGCGGGCGTCAACTTGACGGGGCGTTGAGTTCCATCCGTATGCTGCCTGACATCGTAGATGCCGTAGGCGACCGGATAGAGGTGCACACGGACGGCGGCATTCGCACTGGACAAGACATCCTGAAAGCCATCGCTATGGGCGCCAAAGGTGTGATGGTAGGGCGGTCTTACGTCTATGGCCTGGGGGCCATGGGGAAAGCCGGAGTAACAACGGCGTTAGAGGTCATGCATAAAGAGCTGGACACCACCATGGCGCTGTGCGGCGAACGCAAGCTCAGTGAGATGACACGCCAGAACCTGCTGATCCCACGGGATTTTCGGGGTGATTGGGAAGGCAATTAGCAGGACGCTGCTAGTCGAGTTTTAACTCGGCTGCGCGGGCTGCGGCTTCTGCACGTGTGGAGACACCCAACTTCGCAAAAACCTTCTTGAGGTGGTACCGCACCGTGTTTGCAGAGATGGCAAGTTGTTCCGCGATCATAGGATTGGTACAGCCGCGCGCCACCAGTTTGAGGCAAGCGGTCTCCTCTTTCGTCAGAGCAACGGGCGTTTCGTTTGGTTCTTCAAAGGTGCCAGCCGCTTTGTGCCAGGCAACAGCCCGATCCATTAATGCGGCAGACAATAGTTGAATGGGTGCGCGCGTGGCGCGGAACTCCTCTGGCGTTTGCGCCCCTTGCATATAGCTGCTGACAAACTGCATGGCCGTTGGTGTGCTCAGCGGTACGATCCAGGCGTAGCGCACGTTGTAAGCTTTCAAAATTGCCAATTGAAGCAACGATGTGGCGCTGGCCGGAGGGGCTCTTAAGACCTCCAGATAGTCAAACGGGACGGTCCGTGCCATCAGTGCAGCGACGGCTGGATCACCGTTTGGAAAGTCAGTTGGAAAATAGGACAGATAATCGCCGCTGAAGTAGTTGTTGGCCGTGAACCGGACGCTGGCCTTCACATCAGACAACCGATCAAACCACATCGAAGCGTAGTCGAAATAGCGAAACCCGAGCTTTCGGATGGCCGCCTCAAAGGCGGCCTCCGCATCTTTTAGCGTCTCAGCCCGCTCTATTGCTCTCTCGTCGTTATGGATCGGGTGCATGTGGCTCAGTTTAAGGGGATGTTGACAGCAAGGGAAAGTCCGTAGGAATTTTGACCTCCTTCAAAACTTGATGCGCTTGCGCTGAAATTGAAGGCAGCGCCTCCGTCGGTCTTGATGGCAATCCCCGCGTTGGCTGTTACCCCCAACCGACCAGCTTTGCTGCGCGAGCCACCCGGTAACAAAAAGTCTTGCTGGCCCGACAGGTTGTAGACGGCGTTTAATCCAAACGACGGCGTCACATTTGCGGAGTTTGCGCGATTGCGGAAGGTTTTGGAAAAGTTCGCGCCCCCTTGAATTGACAACCTCTCCGAGATGTCGCCGGGCACAAACACTCCGTCGGAGCGCATAAACGCTTGTTGATCGACGTACACGTAGCTCAACCCGAACCTGGGCGACACGCGCACGCCCTGGTAAGAAAATTGGCCTGAAATACTGGATTGAAGTGCGAAGGACTTGATATCGGGAGAGCCGCTGGTTGTTATCCCTGCTTGGTTGAAGGTCGCATCGACTTTGGACTGGGTGAACGCGCCGACGATATCGTATCCAATTTTGTCGGTGATCTGACCCTGCACGAAAGCACCGATTGAGAACGTGTCTGCTTTCGTGGTTCCCGAAGCGCCGCTGAGGTCGGTGCGTCCGTATCGGGCAACGAGGCCCCCGGTAAGGTTGGGGCGAAACGCCCAGCTCACCCCACCTGCAAGCGCATATGTTTCACCGTTCTGCCCTACACCTCGGCGGCCATCGTCGTGGAAGATGACAGACCCGTTTATCCAGTAATTCAGCCGCGGGTCGATGTCCGCACCGCTGCTGCCCGCGTCGAAGGAGAAGGCGAGTTTAGAAGCGGAAACAGTGACGGCCGTTCCGGACTGGGCGAATCCGGCGGCGAAAGAAGTCGGCGGGCATCGGCGTTCAATCGCGTCGCGTGCGTTTTTCAACCGCGCTAACCGATCGCGTAGTGCCGCAAGCTTCTTTAACACCGGTTGCAAATCGACCAGATCGCGTTCTGCAAGCGCGATCTTTGAGAGTATATCTTGACGAATAAATTCTAATTCCCTGCTCGAAGCCGCCGTGGCAAACCCGCCAACATCGGCCTTCTCTCTCTTCCTTTGGATCTCGAGTGCGAATTCCACAGCTTGTTTTTCAAGGGCCGCCAACTCTTTGCGAATTGCAACACGTTCCTGTATAGTTTCAGCCTTTCGTTCAGCCTTTTCTAGCGCGACCTGGCGCTGCACATTGGGCGAAATTTTGTCAATGAAAGCTCTTTCTTCTTCTAAAAACTCAAGGCGTTTCTTCAGAAATGCTATTTCGTTTTGAGTTTGTTTGATTGGGTCTTCGCCGTTAGAGGCGCCCGCATCACGGGCCAGCACCCGGTTTATTGCAGCTTCTACACCCGCGATGTCTTGGTCCAATTGTTTTAGTCTTTCGCGCGCATTCCGGCAGGCGCGGCTGCCCGGTGTTGGATCAATCGGAATCGGTTGCCCAAGCGACGGGAACTCACCATCTTGATCAATCACCACGCCCTGTACACCCCGATCAGGAATACCAAAGACCCGATTCAAATCAGCTAACCCACCCAGGCCAGGGGTGAACTTTTCGGCATTTGCGCGGACAAGATCTCTGCTGGCCAGTGCACCAACACCGCCTGTCACAGCTCCGCTCGACAGGGTTACGGTAAATCCCACCGCATTTGCCGTACTTGCACCAGTAATCAGAACGCTTGTGGCGCCCGAATAGTTGGCAGCCACCGTTGTCGTTTGCGTTGTGGACGTCGCGCCTGCGGGGATCGCTGCATTGGCTGCCGCAGGGGCGCCAACAAAAACCGTGGCAGCGCTGCCTGCGGCGCCAGTCAGCGCAATGGTCACTGCGTCTCCGGGGACCAGAGTGTTGTTCCCAAATGTAAAAATCTGATTTGGGTTTGTGGCCGTGCCGGTGTACTGGGCAATCACAGTCTGCCCACGCACCGCCCCGGCTGCCATCATGAGCACTGCCAGACAACTGGCGAACCGAAAAAGCAATTTCGCCGAAAAAACGAATTTTGCGGTAATAAGACCAATCACGTTTGTCCCCTTTGATTTTTTGGGGAGCCTACGGAGGCTTTTGTGACGCTCAATCTTGAAATGGGGCACGACTACTCAGGTGAGTAGTGAAGACATGGTCCGCCGATTGTTTCCATATCGGAAATAGTTGTTGCCCTGGGGGAAACACGCGCTAAGGTAGTCCGATCTTTCGCATACCTGGGGGGGATCATGCGCATTAGAACGAGCCGCCTGCTCAGCGGTGTATCAGACCTGTGGCTGCGGTTTCTGGAAACCTACTATGGCCTGTTGGAAACAGCTGTGGCCCTTGCAGGTCGGCAGGAACCACGCACCGACCCTTAAGGTCGAAAGAGCGGACACCCCCCTTTACAAAACCCCCTGCCCGTCTTAGACGCCAGCCTTCACGCGGCGCTTGCACCCTTGGAGGATCGCCGCAGTTGCAAATTAGGAGATAGCAATGGCCGAGATGCCCAACATCAACGCCGCGCTTCGGACGGGGACAGGCAAGGGGGCCGCCCGTCAAGCTCGTAGAGACGGGCTGGTACCAGGCGTGGTTTACGGCGGTGGGGAAGACCCGATCGCAATCAACGTAAAATTCAATGAGCTGTTCAAAAAGCTGAAAGACGGGCGCTTCCTGTCTACACTTTTCAACCTCAAGATCGACGGCCAGGAAGACGTGCGCGTGATCTGCCGGGGCGTTCAGCGGGACGTAGTCAAGGACCTGCCAACCCACCTGGACCTGATGCGCCTGCGTCGGACCAGCCGTGTTAACCTGTTCATCCCAGTCGAATTTGTCGGCGAAGAAGAAGCACCGGGCATCAAGCGCGGCGGTGTTCTGACAGCGATCCGTACAGAGGTTGAACTGAAAGTGACCGCGGGCAACATTCCTGAGAAGATTGAAGTGGATATCTCCGCGCTCGACATCGGTGACAACGTTTCGATCAGTCAGGTTACCCTGCCAGAAGGCACACGGCCGATGATTACGGACCGCGACTTTGTAATCGCCAACGTCTCTGCCCCATCCGGCCTGAAGTCAGCAGAATCTGACGCCGAAGACGGCGAAGAAGCTGAAGCAGCTGAAGCAGAAGCCGCTGCGGAAGAATAAGCGCATTTACATCTGATTGAAGGGCGCCTGCGGGCGCCCTTTTTCATTTATGCTATCAAACGGTATAGATGCGCGCAGGAGGTCCGCCATGCAACTTTGGGTCGGTCTGGGAAATCCCGGCGCTAAATACGCGCGCAACCGTCATAATGTGGGTTTCATGGCGCTCGACCAGATCGCCCGCGACCACGGCTTTTCTGCCTGGCGGGCCAAGTTCCAGGGCCAAGTGAGTGAGGGTCGATTTGACAGCCACAAAGTGGTGCTGCTGAAGCCAGAGACCTATATGAACAATTCGGGCCAGTCGGTGCAGGCCGCGGCCCGTTTCTATAAGCTTGAAGCCGCTGACATCACCGTTTTCCACGATGAAATAGACCTCGCACCCGGCAAGTTACGCGTGAAGTCAGGCGGCGGACATGCCGGGCACAATGGTTTGCGGTCACTGCATGCTCACATAGGGCCAGATTATGTGCGCATCCGCATCGGGGTCGGTCATCCTGGCCGAAAAGAAGCGGTACCGGGTTACGTTTTGCATGATTTTGCCAAGGCTGATGAAGCGTGGTTAGACCCTACGTTGATGGGAATGTCTGACGGCGCGGCAGAGTTGGCAGCGGGCGAACCGGGCAAGTTCCAAAATAAAGTCGCTTTGCGCCTTTCCCCGCCACGTGAGAAACCGGCGAAGGCACCAAAGCCAGAAATGTTGGAACCCGCACCTGCCGCCGACACGCGCAGCCCCCTGCAACGCTTGGTCGATAAATTCCGGTAACTCGTTTCGCGTGCTTTTTAGAAACGTTCTAAACTGTTGACTCCGGCGGCGCTGAGCGTCATATCACAATGACACCCTCAAAGGGAGCTGACCCATGTTTATCCAGACCGAAGCAACCCCGAACCCTGCTACGCTCAAGTTTATTCCAGGCACCGTTGTGCTTGGCCACGGCACAGCTGACTTTCCTACACCGGACTCAGCCAGCGTGTCGCCGTTGGCGGCGCGGATTTTTTCCGTTCCAGGCGTAACCAACGTCTTTTTCGGACCGGATTTCGCATCTGTCACAAAAACAGACGACGTGAACTGGGATGCGATCAAACCAGCCATCCTTGGCGTGATCATGGAGCACTATCAGGCGGGCCGCCCGGTGATGAACGATGGCGCTGAAAGCCCAGGCCAATCCGGCCATGCAGACCATGATGGCGAAGACGCCGAAGTTGTCAGCCAGATCATCGAACTGCTCGACAGCCGGGTACGCCCTGCCGTAGCCCAAGACGGCGGCGATATCACGTTCCATGGTTTTGACCGGGGCGTTGTCTACCTGCACATGCAAGGGGCATGTGCGGGCTGCCCATCGTCCACCATCACGCTGAAGATGGGGATCGAAAACTTGTTACGCCACTACATCCCAGAGGTGACCGAGGTTCGCCCGGTCGCTGCCTGATGGCATCTGATCCGGCCTTGACGGGCCGATGCTACTGCGGCGCGGTTAGCCTTACAGGCCCTGCGCCCAATACCACCGTGTATTGCCATTGTTCAGACTGTCGCCGCCTGAGCGGTGCGCCCGTGGCAGCTTTCGCCGCGTTTGCACGCGACGATCTGCACTTTGATCCGCCACTGGCAGACCCTCATTTTGAAAAGCCTGGCGTATCTCGGTGGTCTTGCTCCCAATGTCACGCGCAACTCGCGGCCACGTACGACTATTTGCCCGGACAGATTTACGTGCCCATCGGGCTTTTTGACCAAATGGACCTTTTGCAGCCCTCTGCCCATGCACATGTAAACAGCACGGTAAGTTGGCTTCACATAGAGGACGATCTGCCGCGAATAGATGCAAGTTCACGCGATCTTTTAAACGAAGCGGCGTCTTGACTACGTTGACATTGGATACCTCTGGCCCGTTCTGCGCGGTCCAAGTGGGCGGGGCGCACGCGCAGGTTGCCTGGATGAAAACCGGCCAATCAGAACGCCTTTTTGACCTCATACAAACAGCCCTGACACAAGCTGGTTTGGCGCGGACAGACCTATCCCTTATCTGCGTGGGCATTGGTCCTGGGAATTTTACAGGCACCCGAATTGGCGTGGCCGCGGCACGGGGTTTGGCCCTTTCACTGGGCATTCGTGCTATCGGCATTTCCCGCTTGGAGGCGCTTTTGCACGGGCAATCAAACACTCCGGCAGCCGTAACGGCACATCGTGGTCATGCATTTTTACAGTACCCGGCGCAGGATCCGGAACTGGTCGAAACTGCATCCTTGCCCACTCAACTTTGTGTGGATGAGAGTTTTCCAGACCCCGGCACAGCCATGGTCGTGCCTTTGGCAGAACTCCTACCCACTATGGCCAGTCTGGCACAAGCCCAGCCTGACGTCCCTGCTCCGGCCCCGCTTTATCTGCGTGCGCCGGACGCAGCTCTTCCGTCTGAACAACCACCCGTCATCCTGCCATGACACCAGAGGAAATGGCCGTGCTTCACAGTGCCTGTTTTACTGTTCCTCGCCCATGGTCGGCAGCCGAGTTCAAGACCTTGCAGAACGATCCTACCGTGATCTTGCTGTCTGAGACAGATGCCCTGATCGCCGTCCGCGTCAGTGGGCCGGAGGCAGAGGTTTTGACGATCTGCACCCACCCTGAAGCGCGCCAGCAAGGCCGCGCACGCGAATTACTTCATAAAGCAGAACGCGCCGCACAAGCAAAGGGGGTCGAAGAGGTGTTTCTGGAAGTAGCCGACACAAACTCCTCAGCCCGCGCGCTTTATGCTGCGATGGGCTACGTGCCGATTGGCAAACGGAAGAATTACTACCGCGCACCACGCGGAGAGCGCGTTACGGCTGTGGTTTTGAAAAAGTCGCTTTAGGTGCGTTCAAATGCGCCTGGTTCCAAACTGGCATTTGTAGGGCGGCCGAGCGTGCAAGTGGTGTTTACCCGTTTTCTGTGGATCCTTAAGTGAAGAATACGCTGAAAAAACTGTTTGATTTGCGATAACGCGCAAATCGATCTCAACATTCACGTTAAGGTCATTCTGCTTTTCGCAAGGATCCGGGCCGATCTCGCTATCAAGAATAAGCAAAAGATTAACTTAGACGCGTCTTGCGCCACGTGTCATCCATGACGCGTCATATTGGATAGGTTGGTGTCTTGCATCTTATTGAAAATATTTGATTTAAGAATTTGTTAGTGCGATTGAGCTTCGCACCACTGACACACAAACCACGCCGATCGGCAGGATCGCATCACCCCCTGCCGACATAGGGCATTTTCGTCGCCATTACGGTCATGAAAAGCACGTTGGCATCCAACGGCAAAGACGCCATGTGCCGCAGCGCATCCGTCACGCGGGCCACATCCATCGTTGCCTCTGCCTGCACAGATCCATCTGCCTGCGGCACCCCTTCGGTCATCGGCTGCACCATATCCGTCAGCGCGTTGCCAATGTCGATCTGTCCACACGCGACACCAAACGGCCGCCCGTCAAGCGCAAGGGTCTTCGTCAGCCCCGTCACCGCGTGTTTCGTGGACGTGTAGGCCACCGATCCCGGACGTGGAACATAGGCGCTGACCGAACCATTGTTGATGATCCGCCCACCCTGTGGGCTTTGCCCACGCATATGGCGGAAGGCAGCACGGGCGCACAAAAACGTACCGGTCAAATTGACGTCGACGATGCGTCGCCAATCAGCAACCGACACTTGATCAATTGTTGTGCCCGGCAGGCCGGCGCCAGCATTGTTGAAAAGCACGTCGATACGCCCGAACCGGGCTGCGATGGTGGCAAAAGCTGCATCAACGGCTGTCTCATCAGATATGTCACAAGGACAGGTCAAAGCGTTGGAATGGCTGTCCGCGACATCCTCTAATAGCTCCGCACGACGACCCAACAAGGCAACATTCCAGCCATCGCCCAGAAACCCGCGTGCGGCATCCGCGCCGATGCCTGTCCCTGCCCCGGTGATCACAATCGTCTTTGCCATTGAGTGCTCCCTTTTACGCTCGGTCTAGCCTTTCGGCCCGACCCATGCAAACTGCGCATAATAAAGGGAGGGCCCCAATGGCAGATGCGTTTTTCCAACCAGTTTCAGCACTCGACGTGCCGCGCTATGCGGGCGTGCCGACCTTTATGCGGCTCCCACAGATGACCCCGGATCATCCGCGATTTGCCGATCTCGATATCGCGCTCGTGGGCGTGCCTTGGGACGGCGGCACCACCAACCGTCCCGGCGCGCGCCACGGACCGCGCGGCCTGCGTGACGCGTCGACTATGATCCGGGCCATGAACCCGGTCACAGGCGTGCGCCCGTTTGAGACAGCCAATTGCGCTGATTTGGGCGACGTGGGCGCGAATCCGGTCAGTATCGACGCGGCACTCGACGAAATTTCAGCGTTTTATGGTGACCTGCGTGCGGCCGGTAAGCGTGTGTTGACTGCAGGTGGTGACCACTTGTGCACGCTGCCCGTTTTGCGTGGGCTGGCCCAAGAGGGCCCGCTGGGATTTGTCCAATTTGATGCGCACACGGACCTATTTGACGACTATTTCGGCGGCCAGAAATTCACCCACGGCACCCCCTTTCGCCGCGCAATCGAAGAGGGTCTGATTGATCCGAAACGGTATGTCATGGTCGGGATCCGAGGCACCGCCTACAACACCGAAGACGTGGACTGGGGTGAGGCCCAAGGTGTGCGCATAATCCGCATAGAAGAACTGGCCCGACGCGGCGTTGATGATGTGATGGGTGAGGTCCGTGATATTTTAGGTTCGACGGCCGCTTATGCTACGTTTGATATCGACGTGATCGACCCGGCCTATGCACCGGGCACCGGCACGCCAGAGATTGGCGGGATCACCAGCTTGGAAGCTCAAATGTTGGTGCGTGGTCTTACGGGAACGAACCTCGTCGGCGCCGACCTCGTAGAAGTCGCACCCCCTTTTGACCCTAGCGGCACAACCGCTTGGGTCGGGGTTTCGATGATGTTCGAGCTCCTTTGTGTGATGACCGGTTAATTCTGCGGTGGAATTTCGATGATGTAGCCTGCCCACCCGAACGTGTTATCGTCGTTCCAGGTTGCCGGGAACTCACCAAACTCACCGTAGAAATTGCCGAACTTCTCATTTTTTTCGTAGTTGTCCGGGCTGCTTTGCGCCCAGTTTCGGTACTTGAAAGGTTCGCCGGACATCCAAGACCAGCCATCGGCTGGTTCCTTGCTGCCAGCAATCTGAAAAAGCCCAAAACTAGGGCCATGGGTGCTGCCATCGTCGAGGGTTTTGACAAAAGCCGGGTCACCTTTGAACATGTCCGTCAGGTGACGATTTTCCGATGCGGATGAAATTGTCGCCAGATGACCGTTCATATTGCGAGCCAGATCATTAGCGAAGTCCATCGTCGTGTGATGCGGGAAAATCAAAACATACAGGTGCCCGTCGAAGTAGGAAAACTTGTATGGTTTCCCTACAATTTGTCCTTCCAAAACCGTGATCGCCTTGTGCATGCGCCGCTCGAGCCCGGCGGGAAGGTCCTTTTTGTTAAACCGCGCGACCTTGGGTCTCAGATACTCTCGGGTGGCATAAATGTTGGGCAGCAGTTTCAAAACGTCTGCATCAACGCTTGTTCCCGGCTCCAGATTTGCGTCCAGTCGCGCGCGTTGAAGTGCGGCACGGGTCTTCGCACCAAATTGTCCATCAACGACACCAACGTCGTAGCCCATCAAATTCAATGCCTCTTGCACGGGCTTACGTTGCGCACTGCTGAGATTGACCTGGCCGCCGGAGCCAACATCCACACCTTCCATCCAGATTTCGCGCTTGCGCAATTGTTCCAACAAATACGCCTTATCAGACGTCTTCGCCGCGTCGCGCTGTAGAACGGCCGCTTTGTAAACCGGGTGTTCGGCAAAGGTCTGATACTTTTCCAGAAAGCTGTCCCAACCAAACAACGTGTCTAGTTTCTGCGCATCGCCAAAACCGGCCAGCAGTTCCTTTAGCTTTTCCTCTTGAGGATCAGGTTGCCGCGCAGACAGCGCCAACGCCGCACTTTGTGGCCCGGTTTTCAAAAAGATGTCTTCGGCTGGTAAAGATCCATAAATGAAGGGCTCCTGCAGCCCTTCGGTAGTGCGAAACACCTGATCGCGGACTTTGCGCAGCATCTTTCCCAGTTCCAGCCCCGGTTGTTCTAGGTGGTCTAAAAGCGCGCGCGCGTAAGGAGAGTTACGCCCGCCACCGTCGAGTGCCAACGTCCCCTCGCGCGCCGCGTAACCTACCAAGATGTTGGAAGGCTCAATCCGGGCCAGCCCGCGTCCGATCGACCGGGTTGCATTTGTACGCTCCATTGACGCCAAAAAAGGATTATTGCGGCAGGCATCCAGCAACACAATTTTCAACCCGGCTGAAGACTGTATCGCTGATAAAAGTTGGTCTAGCGGGATCGCTTCGAACTCCACATCCCGGTCCGATTTTATCTCTGCATTCACAGGGATCATGTAGTTCTTGCGGTCGATCTCCACGCCGTGGCCCGCATAGTAGATCAGCGCCACATCTGCGTCTGACGCTTTGGCGGAAAAGTCCCGCAGCGCCAAACGTGTGTCCCTGAAACTCATGTTAATGCTTCGATCCACGTCAAAGCCCAAGCGTTTAAGGGCTTCCGCAATATCGGTGGCATCGTTTTGCGGGTTTGGCAGGTGGCTAACATGTTCGTAGGCGCTATTGCCAATCACAAGCGCCACACGTTTTTCCGCCATCGCCACTAAGGGGAAGAATAGACAAATGTAGAAAACAACAAAGCGCATGAAATGAAGCCTCCAATACCGCCCGAGATTAACCGGTGATCTCGGCAAATCAAGGTAACTGGACCCATTAAATTCGCCCCCTGACCGTTGTGGCCTTAGGAAAGCAGGCCTATAGGGGGCTACCAGCCAAACACCGGAGCGAGAATGGAGCCGATCACCCTGACAACTGAGATGATGGTGGTGCTTGGTTTGCTGGGCTTCACGGTGTTTCTGTTTGTGTCTGAAATTGTCCGCGTCGACTTAGCCGCGATCATTGTGATGGTTACACTGGGCGCGATGTCTTACCTGCCCGGCTTGGGTGGGCTAGCGGATATCAACCACCTATTTGACGGCTTTGCGTCAAACGCTGTGATATCAATCATCGCGGTGATGGTGATAGGCGCCGGGCTCGATAAAACCGGGCTTATGTCCAAGGTGGCCGCCTTTATTTTGAAAGTGGGTGGCACGACAGAGACGCGGATCATACCGATCATCTCTGGCACGGTTGGGGTGATCTCGTCGTTCATGCAGAACGTGGGCGCTGCGGCGCTGTTTTTGCCTGTGGTGTCGCGAATTTCGTCGCGCACGGATCTGCCGCTGAGCCGTTTGCTGATGCCAATGGGGTTCTGCGCGATCCTGGGCGGCACAATGACAATGGTCGGCTCTTCGCCGCTGATCCTATTGAACGACCTGATCGTCAGCGCAAACGAGACCCTGCCTGAAGATCAGCAAATGGCTCCCTTTGGGCTGTTTTCGGTGACGCCAGTTGGGATTTGTCTGGTGCTGACCGGCATCCTTTATTTCATGGTCTTTGGGCGTTGGGTCCTGCCAGGGCAAAGCGAACGCGGCGATGCGGCCTCCGGCCAGTCGATGAACGAATACCTCAAGCGCATCTACGGATTGAAAGCCGACATCGTTGAAATTGAGGTGCCAGACGGGAACATTTTGGTCGGTCAGACCTTCGCTGACATTATGGACGTGCACCACTGCTATATCATCGGCAGCTATTACAAAGGCCAGCGCTGGGTTGCGCCGCCGCTCGATACTCAGATCACCACACCGTGCCGTTTGGCCATTTTGGGACGGCGCAAAGTGATAGAAGAGATGGCCGATATCTACGGCCTTGTCGTACGCCCGGCGCTCGACATCTTTGCCGAAGATTTCGCGCCAACCAAGTCCGGCGTGGCCGAGATCGTAATTCCCCCTGACAGCCAGATGGTCGGCAAAACCGCGCAGGACGTGGCCATGCGCAAGAGTTATGGCCTGTCCCTGTTGGCGATCCACCGGGGTGAAGAAACCATGAGCCTGGTGGAAGAAGAAGACCATGAGGCGACGCGCATCGGGCTAGTCCCTTTCCGCGCAGGCGACACGATGGTGGTGCACAGTCAGTGGGACCGGTTGACCCAATTGAAGAGCGACCGGGATTTTGTGATCGTAACATCTGACTTCCCACAAGAAGAGCTGCGGCCCACAAAAGTTACGCCAGCGCTGATCTTTTTTGCCATCGCGCTGTCGTTTATCCTGTTCACTGACGTCCGCCTATCGCTGTGCCTGCTGATCGGGGCCGCAGGTATGATAGTGACGCGCGTGCTGACCATTGATGAGGCCTATAACGCTGTTGGCTGGAACACGGTTTTTCTGTTGGCGTCGTTGATCCCACTGGGACAAGCCGTGCAAAACACTGGCACGGCGGAATGGATCGCCCAGTTGGTGCTGACTGTGCTGGACGGCTGGCCACTTTGGGCTTTGCAGGCGGGTGTAGCTTTGTTGGCTACAGTGTTCACGCTTGTTATGTCTAACGTGGGCGCCACCGTTCTGTTGGTGCCCCTTGCTGTGTCGATCGCGATGGCCGCTGGTGGCGACCCGGCAATCTTTGCGCTGACGGTGGCGATTTCCACATCGAACAGCTTTTTGATCCCAACCCACCAGGTGAACGCGCTGATCATGGGGCCCGCAGGTTATAAGGTTATCGACTTTGTGCGCACGGGTGGGATCATGACGGTCCTTTTCCTGATTGTGTCGCTGGGTGTCTTGAACCTAATTTATTAGGGGGCGCTGCCCCCGGCTTCGCCTCCCCCGGGATATTTGATGCCCGAAGAAAACTAAGGCCCCTTTTTGAGGTGAACATTTGCTTATGCTGGGGGCGTTTGCCGCCACCAAAGATCCCGGTATCAATTCACTCGGGCTCTGGCGCTTGAAGTTCCAAAGGTGCTGCCGGGGTGGCAAGGTCAGCGATGCTGAGCGGCGCCTCAGGCTTTGCCAGCCGGTACCGCGTCACCCAGTGGAGCCGCGTTTCAGCCCGCGTAATCGCCACATACGCCAGTCGCTTCCACAGCGCGATGCCTGCCTCCACCCGGCCTGCACGGCTGGCAGCGTAGATGTCGGGTGCAAAAACCTGCACTTCCGGCCACTGCGACCCTTGGGCTTTGTGAATTGTGCAGGCAGCGCCGTGCACAAAGGCCGCGCCCATACGCGCGGCGGAGGGGATGAACGGCTCATCCTCACCGGGAATTTCGATTTTGATGATTGTGGCGGCGCTGACTTGAGGCTCTTCTGCGCCCACGACGTGCAGCCGGGAAAACCCTGGCTTCCGACCGTCGCTAAGATACACCACTTGCGCACCTTTGATCAGGCCGCGAGCTTCCAGGTCGATCCTCTTTTTGCGGTGTTTCATGGGCAGTTCGATGCCATCGCAGATGAGCGGCTCCCCGGGTAATAACATCTCTGCAGGCGCACCATATGCGGCACGAAACGCGTGGATCAGACGGACCCGGGTCGCGTTGCGCCACACTAGAACCGGGGCCCGGGCCATCGCTGACGCGGTCACGCGCGGGGCGACCACCACCCGATCATCTTTGGAAGCCGCCTCTTCCACCATGCGTTCAAAAGCTTCAAAACTCAGCTGCGGATCACCCAGTGCGTGGGCCAGATCAAGGATGGGGTTGTCCCCTTCCTGCCGGTGAACGCGGCTAAGCAGGTTCTTGCGACCCTCGGCCAAACTGTCAAAGGCCATGCTGCCTGATTGACCCACAGGGGCCAACTGGGCCGGGTCGCCAAACAGAACCAGCGTCGAAAAAATCTCTTTCAGATCAGCAAGTTGATCGTCATCCAGCATAGAGGATTCATCGATGAACCCCACATCAAGCGGGTCATCGCGCCGCTTCCAACCGGTGATGAAATCCGACCCGCGCAGCCCGGCCATGGCCAAAGCACCGGGGATGGATTTGTTGGCCTTGTAAAACTCTGCCGCCCTATCCAGCGCCGCGTCCGTGAGGCCTTCTATTTCCGGTCGCTCCGCATTGCCGGTCAACCATTCCGCGATGCGCTCATACTCCGGGTCATAAACCGGCGTATAGAGGATCCGGTGGATCGTGGTCGCCGCCACCCCGCGATTGCGCAAAACGCTCGCCGCCTTGTTGGTGGGGGCCAAGATCGCAAGCGTGCGGCGGTCTTTTTTGGCGCGGCCTTCATAGTCACCGCTTATGATCTCCACACCAGCCGCGGCCAGTTCGTCGCCCAGCTTGGCCAGCAGCATGGTTTTACCGGACCCCGCTTTGCCAAGCACGGCGATGGTTTGTTGGGCGTCCGTCGGCGCGGGTTGCACCACGCCGTCGACAAGGTTGATCCCGGCCCGCAAAATTAGGTCCGCGACGGCGTCATAGGCCTCTGCCTGGTCTTCGGAAAACTGCACGCTCGCTGCCTTTTGTTTTGGTAACACTATCGCAGGCGAGCGGCTGCCCGCAACGCAGAACCCATAGGCGCGGTTCAAACCAACCGCGCGTCAGACAGCTTGCGCCATTTCCACTTCTTGAGGGACAGCGCCAAAGCGGCGGTTAAACCAAAGGCGGGAAAGTTGCGGGGATACACCTGCCCGCAGACACAGTTTGTGTCGAATGGCCTCCGAGAAATCCCAGGTGCCAACAGCGATCCTTTCGCGGCCCTCGCCACTGGCACCCAGCACGTCAGGCGGCCAACCGATGCGGGAATACACCCGCTCCATACGTTGATCAAAAACGCCGATACCGTGTTTAAGGCCAAAGCCTACGCCAATTTCACAAGCGGCAAGCATCAGCGCAGCGCTGATGCGGCCTGCATCCCGGCCTGCACGGGGCGACAGGCAAAATCGTGTGCTTTCCCAGATCAGCGGACTTGTGATTGGCCCGCCGGTGATATCTGTGAAGTGGTCATTTACCAAGCAGGGCGCGGTTGTCGGCATCACACGCATGGATCCGCCGTGCAGCCCGTCAACAGTTTTCCAGATCACATAAAGCGGGTTCATGCGGTCATATTCGTCCCGCTCATGGCCGTCTTCATCGATCGACACATCCCAGTTTAGCCGTTCTTTGAATTGCCAAGCCCGGTCCTGGAACATGGAGTGTTCTAGTTTCGTGTCCTTGGCTAGCTCATCGGCATAGATGTAGGTCAGCATCGGTCATCCCGTCCGTTTCAAATCGCGTGAAACGGGGATGACAGGCGATGGGTAAACTGTCCCCTAGACCAGCGCGCGCAGCGAAGGCGCCAATTTGGTGTGGATTAAAGCGCGATCAGGCCGTTTGACACGGCTTTGGCCACAGCATGCGTGGTGTTTGACGCCTGCAATTTGTGCCGCGCGCTTTCGACGTAGACGCGCAACGTATGCTCTGAAATCTCCAGCCTTTCCGCAACACGACCCCGATTGAGACCGGCGCCAAGCAGTTGCAGCGACTCAGTTTCCCGCGGCGACAAGTTGATAAGCTCTGGCTCCAGCGGCGCCTCGTCCAAACGCCGCACCGCCTCATGCAGAAAGTGGCCGATCAGCAGCAAATTGCTGCGATGCGCCCCCAGAAACCGCGCCCAATCCTGATCGGTACAGCGATGTGACAAGGAAAACAGGGCGAACTCTCCCATCGGTCCCCGGATAGGAACGGATATCCCCTGGTTTCCGACACCGCCGTCCTGAGCCTCCAGGAAAAAATGCCGCGATTGTTTGCTTTCCCAGTCGAGCGATTTCCAATCGTAAGGGTGGAACCTTTGAAATGCGCCCAGAACAACCGGGTCGATGCGGTAGAGCATTTCTCCTTCATAGTATGCCGCCCAAGGGGCGCTATAGGTGGCAAGTGCGTAGGGTTTTCCGAAACGATTTACAGAATGGTATACGGCGTGTTCAACGCCAAGAAGTCCACGCAGATCGCAGACAGCATCATAAAGGTCATCAAGCGTGTCGGACTGTTCGATCCGTTCTAGAAACCCTTCGATCACTGGTTGCATTACAATCCGCCTGCCGAGCTTGTCCTGAAGATATTTCAGCAGCGGCGACAAGAAGAGCATCATCCAACAATTCGGCAGTTGCTGGCATCTCATTTTTGTCCGCAAAAGCGCGCAAATCTTCCAGCACGCTTACAATCCAATCCTGCGTCATTGGCTAGCCTCATTCATAAAGGTTAATGAAAAGTTAATTTCTACTTCTCCGATACCAGCGTGACACGAGGACTGGCTCCCCGCCATTCACCAATTTCGGGGAGCATTTGAAATTTATTGGTTGATTTAAAATGAAAATAACCTCAGGTTGCGCGATCTTAATGCTACCAGAAGTCGAGCAAAGCCTGAGGTTACTACAAGAATTGGGCCGTTTAGAAGCGCGTCTTACTCGCCTCTAACGTGTCTTCAAAAGTGCGTAATCCGGTATTTGTAGCGCTGACCAGAACGGCCATATTACCGGGTTTATGCTCATTTTTCAGCATTTTTACGTGGGCCGCAGGGATTTCGTCCCAGGGAAAGACCTCTGACATGCAAGGGTCCAACCGGCGTTCCAGCATCAGCTGGTTGGCAGCACTCGCCTGTGCAAGGTGCGCAAAGTGGGAGCCCTGTACACGCTTTTGGTGCATCCACAGATAGCGCGCGTCCATCGTCAGGTTATATCCGGTGGTGCCAGCGCAGATCACAACCATGCCACCCTTTTTGACCACAAAAGTAGACACAGGCATGGTGGATTCACCGGGGTGTTCAAACACCATGTCCACATTTACGCCTTTGCCGGTAATGTCCCAGATGGCTTTGCCGAACTTACGAACCTCTTTGAACCATGTGCCGTATTCGTCTGAGTTCACGGTGGGCAATTGGCCCCAACAGTCGAAGTCGCGGCGGTTCAGCACGCCTTTGGCACCGAGCCCCATAACAAAGTCGCGTTTGTCTTCGTCCGAGATAACACCGATGGCGTTAGCACCGGCGGTTGCAGCCAACTGGATCGCATAAGACCCCAGTCCACCCGAAGCACCCCAAACCAAAACGTTTTGGCCAGGCTTTAGCTCATGCGGGTGATGGCCAAACAACATGCGGTAAGCAGTGGCCAGTGTCAGGGTGTAACAAGCGCTTTCTTCCCAGGTCAGATGTTGCGGACGCGGCATCAATTGCTGGGCCTGCACAGTTGTGAACTGGGCGAATGATCCGTCAGGTGTTTCGTAACCCCAGATGTGCTGAGAGTTGGAGAACATCGGATCGCCGCCGTTGCAATGTTCGTCGTCGCCATCGTCCTGATTGCAGTGGATCACAACCTCATCGCCGATTTTCCAGCGCGTGACTTTGTCGCCAACCGCCCAAACGATGCCTGCCGCATCAGATCCTGCGATATGGTATGGGGCCTTGTGCACATCAAATGGGCTGATCGGCACACCGAGGCCAGCCCAGACACCGTTGTAATTGACGCCAGCGGCCATAATGAAAACGCAAACCTCATGGCTATCAGGCTTGACCACGTCGACCACTTCCAACTGCATCGCCTTGTCCGGCTCACCATGGCGTTCGCGTCGGATGGCCCAAGCGTACATCTGTTTTGGCAGGAAACCCATCGGGGGGATTTCACCAACCTCATAGAGGTCTTTTTCAGGGGCGTCGTAGCCAACGTCCAGTGCCATAAGCGGTCTCCTATCGCGATGGGGCGCGAGTCATATGCGCCGATTTCGCATGCTCTTGCCGCAGCGCAGCAGAAATCGCAATAGCAATAATGTGAAAAATCACGGCGCCCTAAGGTAATTTTATTACCCTGTCGATCGCACTTGAGATTCAGACCGCCAGGTTCGGGATGATTTGCTTTTTGCGGCTGACGATGCCGGGTAAAACCACAGTGTCGCCGTCCGCTTCCGCGCCAAAAGATTTCTGCGCCACGATTTTCACCATGTCGTTCGGCACCAAAAGGGTGCTTTCTTCGTTGAGGATGTCGACTACAAACAGCAACACCTGATCAACGCCGTCCTCAGACGCCACTGCTGTCATACTGTTCATCAGGCTGGATTTACGATCCAAAACGATTGCCGGCGCCGTTGTTTCAAGAACGGAGACCCGGAATTTGGTGCCGCCAACTTCATATTCCTTGCTGTCCATCCGCAACAGCTCAGCGTCCGAGAAGGCGCTTACGTCTGATTTAGCAGCAAACATTTGGGCTGCAAAAGCCGGAATGTCGATGTTCAGCTCCGCCGCCAAAGCCTTTGCGATGGATACGTCGTGATCTGTGGTGGTCGGTGACCGAAATTCGAGCGTGTCGGACAGGATGCAGCTGAGCATCAGCCCTTTGATACTATCAGGCGCCCGGCTCAGGTCGTCCCCCATCAAATCGTACTGAATCGTTGCCGTGCAGGCCAGCGGGCGGACTGTGATGTTGATCGGCGACGTGGTTTTGAGTCCACCTACCAGCGCATGGTGGTCAATAATCTCCAGGATGTTGGCATCATTGATCGAGGGCGGCAGTTCCGCCGGGTTGTTGGTATCCACGATGACCACGTCTTCGCCAGGCGATACATCGGTCAGGAATTCAGGCGCCGCATAACCCCAGTGATCAAGGACAAAAGCGGCTTCTGTGTTGGGGGTGCCCAAAAGGCGCGCCATCGCCGGGGTGCCTTTCACTTCGGTCAGATACCAGGCCCAAACGATAGCGGAACCGGAGGCGTCAGTGTCGGGGGCTTTGTGGCCAAAAACCTGGATCATGGTGGGATGCTCGCTTTGAGGTGTGTTTAGTCGCGCGGCTTATAGCGAAGGCTTTGCGGGCTGTCACGGGGGCAGTCTCGGCGCTTGGGCGTTTTGGCAACCGGCCTTTTATGACGCGTAATCACTTACGCGTAACTGCAAACGCGTAAATGGTTACGCGTTTGCAGTTACGCGTCTTAAGAGGCACGTATGAACCTTGATACCTATTTTATTTCAATAGCTTAAGAATTTTCAGGGACTGAGCCCGTCAAAGCCGGGTCCGGCAGAACTTTACGCCCCCAATCCCCGCGCAGATGTGCAATTGCATTCGCGTAATACTGCAACAACTCCCCTTGGGCGGGCTTCACGACGTAGTCTTCGCCGTCCTGGCTCAACGCGCGCCGCAAGATCAGCATTCGCAGACCCACCTCAATTGCATAGTCCAAGTTGCGCCGCGGAATATGCATGTACGCACCTGCAGTCGTCAAACGGTCCAGCTCTTCCCGCACCAGGGTCTGAACCGCAGACAACGAAAGCCGTTCATCGCCTTGCTCCAAAAGGACAGTGGAAATCAGCGACACCGGCAATACCGGCACCACCTGACCAACCTGGCGCATCAATTCCCGCCCCAACTCCGCTGTTGTACGCTCATGATTGCTCTGCCGGTTTTTCGCCAAATACGCTTTCAGGCTGACCGGTGTACCAAAGCTCACCGATGCATATCCAAATCGGTAGAAACGCCTGATGATCCGCAACCAAATGTGGCGGCCGAGGAAGTGTAAAAACACCCACCCTTTAAAGAAAAAACCGGTTTTCTCGCCGCGATGCGCGGCCAAAAGCACGCGGTCCTCCAGCACGCGGTCATAATTTAGTCCCACCGGCACAAACAGCACGTCCCGCTCAGCTTCCGGATCAAACCCCGATACGATGTAGTTCAACAGCCCCAGCTTGGCGGGTTTCAACAAACCGTCGCGGGTCAAGCCACCTTCGGGAAAGACGGCTTGGGTCACGCCGGCATCAGTGGCCATTTGCACATAGCGCGCCAACACACGCCGATAGAGCTGGTTGCGCGACCGCCGCCGAATGAAATACGCGCCCATCGTGCGAATAAGCTGTTTCAGGGGCCAAACCCGCGCCCATTCCCCAACTGCATATGAGAGCGCAGATCGGCTGGCGGCCAGATAGGTCACCAGCACATAGTCCATGTTCGACCGGTGGTTCATGACAAAAACCACCGTCGCTGTTGGGTCCATCTGCTTTAACGCGTCTTCATCCACATATCCCAACCGCACACGGTAAAGCGCCCGGCTCAGCCAGCGTGCAAACCGTACGGCAGTGCCAAAGTAAAGCGACGCGGAAAACGACGGCACAATTTCGCGGGCGTAGCGCTGCACCATTTCAAAAGCCACGTCTTCCCGCACACCTTCTTCGCGCGCGTGTTCTTGAATGGCGTGGGCGATTTCGGGGTCATAGATCAAACGCTGGATCAGGTCTTGGCGCCGCGTCAGTTTGAACGCCTCAATCGGTCGTTCCAATCGCGTGTTGAGCCGTTTGACCGCGCGCTCTAAGCGTTTGCGGAAAAACCAGCGCACAGACGGAAACAGGAAATGCGACGCAAATGTCACCCCGGCAAAAACCAGGATCAAAACCAGCAGCCATACCGGGATTTGCACCGTCTGAAACATGACGTCCAGCAGTAGGGCGTTCTGATGCTTGGGTAAATGCCTATGAAATAGTCCTTGAGTTTTGTGCCCGCCCGTCCCACCTCAAAAAGATGGAAATTCAGATAAGCTTCGGCTTGGCAGAGGCCCATCGCACACAGGCTGCAGTTCTCTTTTGGGACGCGTTCCGCGGTAAACTTGGCAAATTGATGGGTCTTGACCCGCTTGCCATCACCTTTTTCACCGCTGCGCTGGACCCGAATTATGTGTTTACCGCAACCGACGACACGGGAAAACTGATTGGCCTGGCTGGGTTCAAGACTGCCCAAGGCGCTTTTACGGACGGAAGCTTCGCCGACTTGCAAAGCGTCTACGGGCTTTGGGGGGCAATCTGGCGCGCGATCATGCTGGGTTTTTTCGACCGCCCCGTGGCCCCCGGAATTCTCTTGATGGACGCTATTTGTGTGGCAAAAGCAGCGCGCGGCCAAAGCGTCGGCACCCGTTTGTTAGATGCGATCAAGGCAGAAGCAAAACGACAAGGGCTGTCTCAAGTGCGCCTGGACGTGATCGATACCAATCCCCGTGCACGCGCACTTTACGAAAAGCAAGGCTTTGTGGCGGGTAAAACTAAATCTGCCTGGCCACTGCGCCGTTTGCTTGGTTTTAACTCATCAACCACCATGGTATGGACGGCATAGTTTCTGCGGTGCAGCATGTTGACAAGGTCATTATGTGTCGCATACCAAACGCAGACTGAAATAATATTACCCACGCAAAGCGCGAGGTCTTCGATGGCACCACAGCAAAAAGATCGCCCCTGGCTCTTCCGTACCTATGCCGGGCACTCCACAGCCAAGGCCTCTAACGAACTTTACCGGACCAACCTGTCAAAGGGTCAAACCGGCCTGTCCGTGGCGTTCGACCTGCCTACGCAAACAGGATACGACAGCGACCACATCCTGGCGAAAGGTGAGGTCGGCAAAGTCGGCGTTCCCGTGGCCCATCTGGGTGACATGCGCGCACTGTTTGACGAAATACCGCTTGAACAGATGAACACCTCTATGACGATCAACGCCACCGCCCCCTGGCTGTTGGCGCTTTATATCGCGGTGGCAGAGGAACAGGGCGCCGACGTGACCAAACTGCAAGGCACGGTGCAAAACGACATCATCAAAGAATACCTCTCGCGCGGCACATATGTTTGCCCGCCAAAACCCAGCCTGCGTTTGATCACAGATGTGGCGGCCTACTGCTATCAGTCCGTGCCGAAATGGAACCCGATGAATGTGTGTTCCTATCACCTGCAAGAGGCAGGCGCGACGCCTGAACAGGAACTGGCTTTTGCACTGGCCACTGCAACGGCAGTGCTCGACGACGTGCGCGGCAAGGTCCCTGCCGAAGATTTCCCAACAGTCGTGGGCCGCATCTCATTCTTCGTGAACGCGGGCATCCGGTTTGTTACCGAGATGTGCAAAATGCGCGCCTTTGTCGATCTATGGGATGAGATCTGCCGCTACCGTTACGGTGTGGAAAACCCGAAACTTCGCCGTTTCCGCTATGGGGTCCAAGTCAACTCACTCGGACTGACCGAACAACAACCGGAAAACAACGTCTACCGCATCTTGATAGAGATGTTGGCCGTCACGCTCAGCAAAAAGGCCCGCGCCCGCGCGGTGCAATTGCCAGCATGGAATGAGGCCCTTGGCCTGCCGCGCCCGTGGGATCAACAGTGGTCCTTGCGCATGCAACAGATCCTGGCCATGGAAACCGATCTGCTGGAATACGATGACCTCTTTGACGGCAATCCGGCAGTAGATGCCAAGGTCGAAAACCTGAAAGAAGGCGCCCGCGAAGAACTGAAAACCATCGACGCTATGGGCGGCGCGGTAGCGGCCATCGAATACATGAAAGGCCAGTTGGTGGCCTCCAACGCCGACCGGGTGCAGCGTATCGAAGGCGGCGAGACAACAGTTATCGGTGTGAATGCGTTTACAGAAGGCGCAGAGAGCCCGCTGACCGCGGGCGATGGGGCAATCATGGTGGTAGATGAAGCCGCCGAACGTGACCAGGTTGACCGGTTGGAAGCATGGCGCGCCGCCCGCGATGAAGGCGCCGTAAAATCAGCCCTGGCGAACCTTCGGGCCGCAGCAAAATCGGGCGAAAACATCATGCCATCGTCGATTGCCGCCGCAAAAGCGGGCGCGACCACCGGGGAATGGGGCGCAGTCGTTCGGGCTGTCTTCGGCGAATACCGTGCGCCCACCGGCGTTGGCAAAGCGGTCAGCAACCAAACAGAAGGGCTCGACGACATCCGGGAAGCCGTGAATGCAGTCTCAGCCCGCCTGGGCCGCCGCCTGAAATTTCTCGTGGGCAAACCCGGCCTCGACGGCCACTCCAACGGTGCGGAACAGATCGCTGTGCGCGCCCGCGACAGCGGCATGGATATTACCTACGAAGGTATCCGCCTCACGCCGGAGGAAATTGTGCGCGCCGCGCGTGAAGAGGACGTCCATGTGGTTGGCCTTTCTATCCTTTCCGGCTCCCACGTCCCCTTGGTGACAGAGGTAATGGATCGCATGCGTGCAGAAGGCCTCAGCGGTGTTCCGGTGATTGTGGGCGGTATTATCCCGGACGCAGACGCAGAAACCCTGCGAGCGGCTGGCGTAGCCAAGGTCTACACACCAAAAGACTTTGAACTGAACCGCATCATGTTCGATATCGTCGGGCTCTTTGATAACACGGCTGTGGCGGCCGAATAGCCGCCCCCGCATTTTCTATTACCAAAATACTCCGGGATGAATTGGCCGCAGGCCAAGAGGGACAGCGCCCCTCTCTCACCCATCGGAAACCTATTCGCTCACCTCAGGTTTGGCGTCTCCCCCAAGCGGGGCTCCTGCCTCTTTCAACGCCTTTGCCTCTTTTTGATCTTCCGGCTGGGCGGGCAAACCTCATGCAGGAACCCGGCGAGCGTGCCTGCCAGATTGTCCTGCTCCATGCCGTAACGCAAGCTTGTGAGAGTTCTGCAAGATGGCCCAGTCACACCTTATTGCTACTGACCGTGTATTTCCCAACTCAAACACTGACGCCGCAAAGGGGCGCATCGTTTGGGATACGCCAAAATCGCTTTGGCTCTTTGCCATGGCGGCAGGCGGCATCGCAGCCGTGCTGCTGACACCCAGTTGGTCGGGCCTCAGCGTCTTTGTCTTTCTCAGTGCAATTACCATTAGCGCGGGCCATTCCGTTGGCATGCACCGCCTTTTGATCCACCGCAGCTTTCGCACCCACATCTATCTGGAACACGTGCTGGTCTGGTTAGGCACGCTGGTCGGCATGGCCGGGCCGTTTGGCATGATCCGCGCCCATGACATGCGCGACTGGCATCAACGCCAGGCCGAATGCCCGCCCCACCCCAGCCACGGCGCTGGCTTTTGGCGCGATGCCTGGTGGCAGATGCACTGCCGTTTGGACCTTGAACAGCCTCCACGTTTTGAAATCGAACCCGAAATCGCCAACGACCGCTTCTATCGCTGGCTCGAACGTCACTGGATGGCTCAGCAATTGGTTGTAGCTGTCCCGCTGTTTGCAGTGGGCGGCATCGGGTGGGTCCTCTGGGGCGTTTGCTTACGGGTCGCAATCTCATTGATCGGCCATTGGATGGTGGGGCACTTTGCTCACAAAGACGGCCATCAGGGCTGGCTCGTGGCTGGTCTGCCTGTGCAGGGCTACAACCTGCCAGGCCTTGGCCTGATCACATTCGGCGAAAACTGGCACGGCAACCACCACGCCTTTCCCCATTCCGCACGGCTTGGTGTGGAAGATGGCCAGACGGACCCCGGATTTTGGTTCATCAAGGCGCTCGGTGCTATGGGTTTGGCCACAGACATCCAGGAACCTGAAAGCCAACCCGAACGCGACGGGCTGACCCGCATCGCTGACACCGATACCCGCGCCAAAAGCTATGCCGCCGCGGGTTAGTATTTATCACGCTCAACCTGATTCATCTTTTGGTCGCTAAATGAACCGTAGCAAAAAGACTTAGGTACGTTCGGCGAAGGCCTGTTGCCTCCGGTTGTTCGCGAAAAGCTCTAAGCTCCCGCGTCCGGGCCCACCCGCACCAACTGTTTGCCAAAGTTCGCGCCTTTAAGTAAGCCAAGGAAAGCTTCCGGTGCGTTCTCCAAGCCGTCTGTGACAGTTTCGCGGAACTTCACAGACCCGGTGGCAACCATCGGTGCCACGTCACGCATGAACGCTCCGGCGGAGGCCGCGTGATCTGTCACGATAAAGCCCTGCACACGCAACCGCTTGGTTAGGATCGCGCGCCAGGCAAACGGCACAGGAGGAGCTTCGCCCATGCCCTGCCCCGAATACCAAGCAATCATGCCACAAACCGAAATCCGTCCGAAGTCATTCATGTTCGGTAATACCGCTTCAAGGGTCTTGCCGCCGACATTTTCAAAGTAAAGGTCAACACCATCAGGTGCTGCGGCGCGGATCTCTTTGCCAAGCGACCGAGCGTCGCCTGGGCGGTGATCCAGGCAGGCATCAAAGCCCAGCTCTTCTACCGCATACGCGCATTTCTCTGCGCCACCTGCCACGCCAATCACGCGCATCCCTTTGGCTTTTGCCAGTTGGCCCGCAAGCCCGCCGACGGCACCGGTTGCGGCAGAGATCAAAACCGTTTCACCCTCTTTCGCTGCACCCACTTCGTTCAATCCTACCCAAGCAGTCATCCCCGGCATGCCCAACACACCTAAAGCGGTGGAAATGGGCGCCATGTTCGGGTCCACCTTGCGCACTTCCTCTTTGCCGACCAC
>JBCCET010000033.1:0-37619 GCA_039030095.1 Pseudomonadota bacterium
AGCTTAAGCACAAACAGAAACCGCCGCAGGCCCGGCCCAGCTTCGTTATATGAGAACTACGATGGGACGGGACTGCTCGGAACCAAGGGGGTCAATTTTGCGCGCCGATAAGGGGTCAAGATTGAATGCCGATTGACAATCGGGGATGAATTGCAGTTGGGCTATTGGATACTATGCTACGCGCGCGCCTTGGGTCCAGACGCCGCGCAACGTTTTTGCCTGAGCGTGTGAAAACACCCGCACAAGGTCGCCGCGCAATCCTGGCGCGAGCGTTCCGCGATCGCTGAGAGATGCGGCCTTTGCCGGGGCTCTGGTGACGCAGGCGACGGCGCGGGGCAGGTCGTTCCATACCTCTGCCAGCTTGAACGCGGACAATAAAAGACCCGCCGGGACGTAGTCCGAAGACATGATATCCAGCAGGTCCGCTTCAGCCAAGTCCATGGCCGCGACATTGCCCGAGTGCGAGCCACCCCGAATAAGGTTCGGTGCCCCCATCATCACAGCCATACCATTATCACGACAGGCTTCTGCTGACTCAAACGTCGTTGGAAATTCTGCAAAGCCCACGCCGTTTTGCGCAGATACCGCCACCTGTTCGGCGGTTGTGTCGTCGTGGCTTGCCAGTACGGCGCCTAATCGGCGCGCTTCTTGCACGGCACCCGTTTGGTGCCTTTCGCCATTCTGGCTTTGCAAGCGTTTCAGGTTTGCAACGTGATCCACGAAATCCTGGTCCGACATACCACGCCTTTTTGCGATGTAGGCTTTTAACCGGTCCAAGTCCCGGAATTGACGCTGTCCGGGCGTGTGATCCATCAGGCTTAGGATGCCCACGCGATCTTTGCTTTCGAACCTTGCGAGCTCTTCTAACAGGGTGTCGGAGCAGATTTCTGCGCGCAGATGGATAAAGTGGCTGATTTTGAACAGCCCCTCCGAGCGGGCGTACAGAAGTTCATCCGCAACGGCGCGGGCGTAGTCGATGTACCGGCCTTTGCCACCGTGGATCGACCCCGCGCGCATTGCGTCGAAAACGGTTGTTATTCCGGCAGCAGCCAGTTCCGCGTCATGGGCCAGAAGGGCGGGCATATGTGGCCAATCTACCGCCGGTCGAGGCTCAAGGTGGCGTTCCAAGTTGTCGGTGTGCAGTTCTATTAGTCCGGGGAGGACAAAGTCCCCTTGGCAGTTGATTGCTCCGTCAGGAACTTGATCACCTTCGACAATCGTAGAAATGAGCCCCCTTTCAACCGTGATTGCCCCAGTAAGAATCTGGTCGGGCAAAACCAACTGAGCGTTGGCAAGACAGAGGTCACCGACCGTGTCACTACCGGCGGGGTGGCTGTGCGACTTAAAGAGGGAGTCCATATTTTGCTCGTGAGTTGTAGATGGAGCTGTGTGCAAACGCCGACTGACATTGGAAGACGCGGTCCGAAGGGAATGTTCGGTCGGTGGGGTGGATCATAGCTGCACGCCCATTTTCCGGAGGTGCGCGATAGCTGTTTGGACGGTTGTATCAAGGGCACCCTCGTTTTGGACCTCTATCACACTTAGGCCAGGGGGCAGGGGCTTTGAAGCTTGTGCAAGGCGGGATTTGATTTGGGTGTCAGTTTCGCGGCCTCTTTCCCGCAACCGGTTTGCCAGCGTGTTCGGGTCGGCGGTTACATTGAGCACGCAGAAGTTTGGGAAGGCGGCAGCGCCGGTTGCCAACGCAGATCGGGAAAAATTGGCAAAACAATCTATCCCGGCGTCAAGATCCCGCTGCACGGAAGCGGGAATGCCATAGTATAATTCATGTGCGTGCCAATGCACTGAGAAATCTTTATTTTCAATCATTTGCCAAAAGGTTTCCGGGCTTGCAGAAATGTATTCTTCGCCTTCCATTCCGGGCGGGCGCGTGACAGTGCGTTTTACTATGTGCACGTCGGGCAAGACGGCCTTGATCCCAGCCATGACGCTATCTTTGCCCACGCCTGACGGACCCACCACGGCTATGAGGTAACCCTGTGTCATGCGGCGGCTTTCGGTGCGAAGCAGCTGACGTCAATTTCGCGGTCACAGACCGTTGCGCGGGCAGCCTCGTCATGGAAAATCCCGATAATAGCGGCGCCTCGACCCTTTGCGGTGGCGATCAGGGACAGAACAACGTCTCGATTAGCGGCGTCCAGACTGGCGGTCGGTTCATCCAGTAGCATGGCCGGGTAGTTGTGGGCAAAACCGCGTGCAATATTCACGCGCTGCTGTTCGCCACCTGAAAACGTTGTCGGTGATAAAGGCCAAAGGCTTTCTGGAATATTAAGCATTGTCAGAAGGTTACGTGCCCGATCGGACGCTTCATCCGGCGGGGTACCGATGGCCAACAACGGTTCTGCCACCACGTCTAGCGTGGCAACCCGCGGGACCACACACAGAAACTGGCTGACATACCCTAGCACACGTTTACGCATCTGGATGACGTCCCGGGGTTGCGCAGTCACCAGGTCGGTTTCGCCAATTCGAATCTTTCCCGATTGCGCCAAATAGTTGCCGTAGATCATGCGCATTAGCGTTGATTTACCCGCACCCGATGTGCCTGTCAGGGCCACGCATTCACCCGGTTTTACCGACAGAGACACGTCTTTGAGAACTTCGATGACCGCGCCGCCTTGGTTGTGCAGCGTGAAATTTTTCGAGACATTCTTTAGGTCAATCATCCAATCACACCTGCAAAACGGAACTGACGAGGAGTTGGCTATAGGCGTGCTGTGGATCGTCCAGCACCTGGTCGGTTAATCCGGCCTCTACCACGCGGCCAGATTTCATGACCATCAGCCGGTCCGCTAAAAGCCGGACGACAGCTAAGTCATGGGTCACGATGACGGCGGACAGTCCCATGTCGCGCACCAGGCCTCGCATCAAGTCCAGTAGGCGGGCCTGCACGCTGACGTCCAGGCCGCCTGTGGGTTCGTCCATGAAGATCAGTCGTGGGCCGGTGACCAGATTGCGTGCGATTTGCAACCGCTGCTGCATGCCGCCGGAAAAAGTTGTGGGCCGGTCATCAATCCGGTCTACGGCGATTTCCACACGCGTCAGCCAGTCAGTGGCTTTAGCCCGCACATCACCATAGTTCTGCGCGCCCACGGCCATTAAACGCTCTCCGACATTTCCACCTGCGCTGACACCCATTCGTAGCCCGTCGCGAGCATGTTGGTGGACAAAAGCCCAATCTGTGCGACTGAGCATGCGGCGTTCTGGTTCTGACATGCACACGGTGTCGCGCGGGCCATTTGCGCGAGTGTCAAAATAAACCGCCCCGGCATCCGGTGGCAGGTGCCCGGCCATACAGTTCAGCAAGGTTGATTTGCCAGATCCGCTTTCGCCGACAATGCCCATCACCTCACCCGGGTAGAGGTCAAATGACACGTCTGCGCAGCCGATATGGCTGCCATAAGACTTGCTAACACATTGGACAGAAAGGAGGGGTGTCAAGTGTCTTCCTTTACTTGGTTGCATTCAGCCAACCGAGTTTCGCAGTAATCGGTGTCCGAGCAGACGAACATGCGCCCACCGGCATCATCAACGATAACCTCGTCCAGATAGGCGTTTTGTGCCCCGCAGAGGCCGCAGGGATGATCGGCTTTGCTTGGCTGAAACGGATGATCCTCAAAATCCAGGCTGATCACCTGGGTGAAAGGGGGCAGCGCATAAATGCGTTGTTCGCGTCCTGCACCAAAGAGCTGTATCGCCGGGCAATCCGAAAGCTTGGGGTTGTCGAATTTCGGAATGGGGGATGGATCCATCACGTAGCGTGCCTCTACCTTTACCGGATAGGCGTAGGACGTGGCGATATGGCCGTGTCGCGCGATGTCTTCATAGAGTTTGACGTGCATCAGGCCGTAGTCTTCCAGCTCATGCATCTTGCGCGTCTCACTTTCGCGCGGTTCCAGAAAACGCAGGGGCTCTGGAATAGGCACCTGGTAGACAAGTATCTGGTCGTCGGTCAGTGGTTCTTCGGGGATGCGGTGGCGGGTTTGAATGACCGATGACTCCGCCGTTTTGGTGGTGGTGACCACACCTGCTGTGCGTTCAAAGAAGGACCGGATGGAGACAGCATTTGTGGTGTCGTCGGCACCTTGGTCGATCACTTTGAATGTGTCTTCCGGGGTCAGGATGGCGGCGGATACCTGCACACCGCCAGTGCCCCAACCATATGGCATTGGCATTTCACGGCTGGCAAATGGTACCTGGTAGCCCGGGATTGCCAGACCTTTCAGGATTGCGCGCCGGATCATCCGCTTGGTTTGCTCATCAAGGTAGGCAAAGTTGTAATTGTGCAAGGACTGGTCGTGTTGCGAAGCGGGGTCTGGGGTCATTCCGCAGCCTCCGACATCTGTTCATCACTTGCTTCCCGGCGCAGCTTGCGCACCAGTTCCAGTTCGGCTTGAAAATCCACGTAGTGGGGCAGCTTGATATGTTCCAGAAACCCGGTCGCCTGGATATTGTCGGCGTGATAAAGGACAAATTCAGTATCTTGCGCGGGCGCACCAACGTTGTCTTCACCCAGTTCTTCCCATCGCAATGCACGGTCCACCAAAGCCATTGAAATTGCCTTGCGTTCGGCCTGCCCAAAAACCAAACCATAACCGCGTGTGAACTGAGGTGGCTCCGATTTTGAGCCCTTGAACTGGTTGACGGTTTCACATTCCGTTAGCGTGACTTCGCCGATTTCCACCGAAAACCCGAGTTCTGGGATATCAATTTCAACAGGAACGGCGCCGATGCGCAATTCTCCCACAAAGGCGTGGCTGCGTGCGTAGCCGCGCTGCGTCGAATAGGCGAGGCCCAGCGTGAAGCCTTCGTCGCTGCGCGTCAGCGCCTGCAGCCGCAGCGCGCGGTCGGCAGGCATTTCCAGCGGTTCGCGGGTCAGATCAGGGGGCGGCGTGTCATCATTTGGCGCCTCTTCTATCAGGCCCTCCTGGTTTAAAAACTCTGTGACATGAGGGGTTTGCGTGGCGGACGTTTCGCGCGTGGGCGCTTCTGGAACTTCACCTTCAGCGGCCAGTTTGAAATCGAGCAAGCGGTGGGTGTAGTCAAAAGTAGGCCCCAGGATTTGCCCACCCGGCAAGTCCTTGAATGTTGCAGAGATACGCCGGTCGCAAGCCATGGCTGCAGTGTCCACGGGCTGCGATGCGCCAAAGCGGGGCAGGGTGGTGCGATACGCCCGGATAAGAAAGATCGCCTCAATCAAATCACCACGGGCCTGTTTGATGGCCAGTGCCGCCAGATCGGGATCGTAAAGCGATCCTTCCGCCATCACCCGATTAACCGCAAGCGAGAGTTGTTCGCGGATTTGCGCCACGGAAAGTTCCGCCACATCGGTGTCGCCACGCCGTTCTTCAGCGAGCCAAGCGTGGGCGTTTTCAATCGCCCGCTCGCCCCCTTTGACGGCTACGTACATGGTGTCACCTGTGTTGATCGGGGTACCCCAGCAATGCGCGTGCCACTTGTGAGAATAAAATCAAGCCCGCGCGGGTAGTGTGCGTGATTGGCTTGAAAAGCATCAATTTCAGGCAGCGACAGCATCGACGTGTGTTCGATCCCCGGACCATTTAGTTTTGCACCGGTTGCCGACAGATGTTTGACTTCTGCAATAAGCGTCGCCGACCGATCCGGGTAGTCTGAGGTTCCTAGCCTATAGTCCGACAACGGCAAAAGCGCGTCCCACGTGCCAAAAGCAAACATTGCGTCAGCGCGCCCCACCAAAGGCGCGCCGGTGTGAAAAGCCAGCCAGGCACGCACCTCTGTGCAATCGAAAGCACCCGCAAGATAGACAGGCGTGTCGGTGTCGCAAAGCGTCAGCGCCACTGCACCTGCTGCGGGTGACAGCGGAGCAGGTGGCGCCGCGCCCGTGACGTTGTGGAGCGTTCCAGGTCGTGCAATTGCATCCATGACGGATCGAAAGGCCCTTGCCGCCTCGAACGCCGGGTTTGAAAAGCCGCCGGACAGATGGGTTGCCTGCATCAGTCTTCCCCGCGGACCATGGTAAAGAAGTCGACTTTTGTGGCGGCGGCTTTTTGTACGCGGGCGGATCGCGCGGCATCGATTTCTTGTTTGAGTGGGTCAATTACCTGAGCCTGCACCTCAGCGGCCGCATCCGTTTGCATCAATGCGTCCACCAGGGCTGCGGCCTGCGCATCTTCCTTGCGTCGACCTTGGATGTAGGCGTGTCCGACCTCCCCGGTGGTTAAGCTCAAGGCGCAGCGTGTGACCGTCATTTCGCCCAGGTTAAAAGGTGCCCCGGTGCCACCAGCACGGCCACGAACCATGGTGCTGCCAATCTCTGGCGCACGGACCCAGGTGAACGAGCGGTGTTGCTGAGCCTCGTCCAGCAGAGTGGTTACGCGCCCGGCAGGGGCCTTTGCCAACACCGACATTCGAGCCTTACGCAGGGCGATCTGGTCTGAAGTGTTTTCCATCTCGACAACTCATCGGTTATCTATACAACTATATATATCTTACCACAGACTCGCACATCCAACACAAGAGGTTTTTGAGTTTTGCGTAACTCCCCCCGAAAAACACCGGTCTGGAAAGCCATAGCAGAGGCGTTGCGCAGCGACCTTGCAGAAGGTCGCTACAGGCCCGGTGACAAGCTTCCCACTGAGGCTGCGTTGGCGGCCAGGTTCGGGGTCAATCGGCACACGGTACGGCACGGGGTGTCCGCACTGGTCAAAGACGGGCTGGTCCGTACCCGCCGCGGATCAGGGGCCTTCGTGGCACTGACGCCCACAGATTATCCAATCGGCAAACGGGTGCGTTTCCATGAAAATCTGACGGCAGCGGGGCGCAAACCGGAAAAGCGGATCCTGCAGTTGGAGGCACGTGCCGCCACGAAGGGGGAAGCGGCAGCGCTGCAAATCAGGGCAGGCGACCCGGTTTGCGCGTACCACGGTCTTTCGTTGGCTGATCAACTACCTATTGCGGTGTTTGAGAGCATTTTCCCGACCACTCGTGTCCCTGATATGATGGACGCGCTGGCGGAAACTTCGAGCGTGACAGCCGCGCTCAAAATTGCAGGCGTTTCGGACTACACCCGCGCATCTACACGCATTTCTGCGGTCTTGGCCACGACCACACAGGCTTTGCATCTGCACATTGATGAAGGGGATGCCCTGATAAAATCCACAGGTGTGAATGTGGATGCAACTCTCGGGCCGGTGGAATACGGGCGTACCTGGTTTGCAGGATCACGGGTAACATTGACGATGGGCACGGAACCGGACCCGCCATTGGACTAGGCCCCTATTCGTAGCGTTCCAAAAAGGCCTCTGCCTCCAGCTTTCGGAAATCGTCCAGCCGCGCACGGATCAGCTCATGGGACCAATCCCACCACGCCAGCGCGATCAGCCGGTCGGCAATTGCCTTTGGCTGACGCCGTCGGAGGGGTCGCGCAGGATTACCTGCAACGATGGTGTAGGGGGCCACGTCTTTGGTCACGATGGCACCCGCTGCCGCGACCGCACCATCGCCCAAGGTTACATCAGGTTTGATCATGGCGCCGGAACCGATCCAGGTGTCATGGCCTATGCGTGCAATGCGGGTGCGTCGTCTGGCAAAGAACTCTGTATCCCGCTCCGCGTCGTCCCAATAGGCGTCTGAGCGATATAAGAAATGGTGCAAAGCAGCCGTGTGCAACGGGTGATCCGTTGCCCCGATCCGGCTGAACGATGCAATGTTGGCGAATTTGCCGACCTGCGCGCTGGCGATATCGGCAAAGCGGTCGCAATAGGAATAATCCCCAATATGAGAGAAGGCGACGCGGCTACCCCGGCCAATTTCCACGAAGGCGCCAAAGGTGCTTTCCGTGATGTCGCAGTCAGGATGGATCACAGGTGTGTCCGCTTTCAATGGCGCCATTTGCCCAACACCTTTCGTCGCCGTTTCAGTCATTCCTGCCGATCAACTTGCCGCGCAAACCGCCGGAGAACCAGTCCACCACCTAAATAATGGTTGGGATGAGGAGACGGACAACAAATTCATGGAAAACTTCGGTTTGGATGATCTGTGTCAGCCTTCTTCGAGCCGGTCCGTTGCCGGGGCTGGTTGCGGTGTCAGAGCCGCGATTGCCTGATAGTCATCAGTAGACAAAACCAAATCCTGCGCCGCGAGAGACGGAGCCAGTTGGTCCAGGTTTCGGGCGCTTATGATGGGCGCTGTCACGGCGTCATGTGCTGCGGCCCAGGCCACGGCCAGGGTCGCTGGATGATACCCCTTGTCTTTGGCCATTTGGGCAAATGCATTGGCGGCTTGGTGCATCCAGTCCTGTCCGTATCGCGCTGCGTAACGGCTGTCTGTTGTCAGCCGCCCGGTGTGGCCCGCGTGATATTTCCCGGTCAAAAGCCCGCCGCCCAGCGGTGAATAGCTGGCAACGGCTATATTTTCTGACAGGGCCATCGAAAACAATTCAACCTCCGCCTGGCGTTTTACCAGCGAATACATCGGTTGGATGATGTCGATCCGGGTTCCAAAGCGTGCTGCCACGGCTTGTGCCTTCATGACCTGCCAAGCCGCAAAGTTTGAAACGCCGATGTATCTGACCTGACCCGTTTCCTGGAGTTGGGAAAGTGCGTCGAAACTCTCATCCAGGGCTGTGTCCGGGTCCCAACGATGTAGATAAAGAACATCTACAGTTTCAAGGTCCAGCCGACGGCGGCAGTCCTCAAACTGACCAAGGATATTATCGCGACCACTGCCGCCTGTGTAGGCGACCTTTGTGGCCAGCAATAGCGCATCGCGATCTTGGGCCGCGAAATGGCCTAACATCTCTTCCGATTGGCCGTCCGTATAGACGTGAGCGGTGTCGAAGAAATTCAACCCTGCTTCGCGGCAGGCGTCAAACATCGCACGGCTGTCGGTCTGAGATGCTGTGCCGCCAAATTGCATACAGCCGAAGCAAAGTCCTGACGTGGGCTGACCAGACAGCGTCACAAGACTGGAAGTATCCGACATTTGGGTCACCCTTGTAATTTGCCTAGGACGCGGGAATGAGCGTGTCTTGGCTTGATATGTCGCCCGACCACAAAACAGCAAGCGGCGATAATGGCAGCAGCGGGCGCTGATTTTTGATGCTGGAATTGATGGTAGATGTTGATCGACCAGAGATGACGGTAAAAAGTGGCTCAGACTTGCGGTTTGCCAGTTTGGGTCGGTCCGTTTTGCGAGCCGAGCAAGGACGGCGAAATGGTTCTCCAGCGCGGCTGCCTTTCGAAAGATGCGCTTCATTTTTACAGGGCCGCGATGTTCCCTTGCTGAGTATCGTGCGCACCGAAGTAAGAGATGTGGCCGCCTGCTTGGAAGTTGTGGATGCCCAATGGAAAGGTCCCGTGTGTTTTTATGCTTACTCCGCAAGATGGGAAGGGCCGGAGGGCGTCTTCGACGAAACACTCCGGGCGGGATTCTCTGTGCAATAACCGTGTCTTAAGGCCGCTTTACGCTGCTTCAGGTGGGTGCGATAAAATTCTGTATATTTACAATATCTTACGACCATTTCTTGGGAATTTTGGTGCAAAAAGATGTGCGTACCTCAAAAATTCATTGACGTGAGGTGCGCACCTCAAATAGGCTGATCATCAGAGCGCAAAGCCTGTTGCGCTGTTTTGGGAGGACATTATGCATCACACGAAAAACGCGGCGATTGCTGCGGCTGTTGCTTCGTCGTTGGCTTTGCCCACGGTCGCATCAGCAGACGATCTGACACTATGCTGGGCAGCCTGGGATCCAGCCAACGCGCTGGTCGAGCTGTCGAAGGAATTCGAAGCGCAAAGCGGCCATAACATGAACTTCGAGTTCATCCCCTGGCCAAATTTTGCAGACCGGATGCTCAATGAATTGAACTCCGGCGGCAAGCTCTGCGACCTTCTGATCGGCGACAGCCAATGGATCGGCGGCGGCGCTGAAAACGGTCACTACGTGAAGCTGAACGATTTCTTCGACAAAGAAGGCATCAGCATGGACGATTTCGCTCCGGCGACCGTTTACGCTTATTCGACCTGGCCCAAGGGGACGCCAAACTATTACGCGCTGCCTGCTATGGGTGACGCTAACGGCTGGTTCTATCGCAAAGACTGGTTTGCCCGCGAAGACATCCGCGCCGCGTTCAAAGAGGCCACGGGCCGCGAATTGGGTGAGCCGAAAACCCAGAAAGAAATGCTGGAGATCGCTCAGTTCTTCCAGGGTCGTGAGATTGACGGCAAGACTGTTTATGGTGCTGCGATCTTTACTGAGCGTGGGTCAGAAGGCATCACCATGGGTGTGACGTCCGCTCTGTATCCTTGGGGCTTCAAGTACGAAAACACCCCAGGTAAATATGACATGGAAGGCGCCGTGAACTCGGCTGCGGCTGTGGAAGCACTTGAATTCTATAAAGAGTTCTACAAGACCGCGACACCTCCGGGCTACACGAACTCCTACATGGGTGAGAGCCTGGACGCGTTTAAATCCGGTCAGGTTGCTATGGCGATGAACTGGTTTGCGTTCTTCCCGGGTCTTTACGCTGATCCGAACACAGGCGGCGACAAGATCGACTTCTTCGTGAACCCGCCGCAGAACCAGGCTGGCTCCACGCTGGGCGGTCAAGGTATTTCGGTTGTGGCTTATTCCGACAAGCAGGACGCAGCGCTTGAGTACATCAAGTGGTTCTCCAACCCAGAGGTTCAGGCCAAGTGGTGGGAGCTGGGCGGTTATTCGGCACACAATTCCGTGCTGAACGATCCGGGCTTCAAGGACAGCCAGCCGTTTGCGGGTGACTTCCTGGACGCGATGGGAGCTGTGCAGGACTTCTGGCAGGAACCAGCTTATGCTGAACTGCTGCTGGCCATGCAAAAACGCATCCATGACTATGTGGTTGCCGACCAAGGCACCGCACAAGAGGCCCTGGACAAGTTGATCGAAGACTGGACTGAGGTCTTCGAAGACGAAGGTAAGCTGTAGGTTTATCTCCCTGATCCCTTCTCTGCCTTCGGGTGGGGGAGGGGCATCAAAGTTTCAATACAAATCACTTTCTTGCGGCGTATGATTGCATGCGCACAGTCGCTGGCACCTTTTTGACAGGGTCGGACGCAAGGGGAAGAGCAAGATGGCAGACCAACCGATGAAGCGCATTGCGGCGTCTACTCCGCCCAAAGTTGCAAGAAAGATCAGGGGCTTGTCCGACCGCGCTATTGCCTGGATCTTTGTCGCCCCGACAATATTTCTGCTACTGGCCATCAACATTTTTCCGTTGATTTGGACCATCCAGCTTAGTTTCACCAACTACAAAGCCAACCGCATAGGGCGAGAGGTCAAGAACATTGGATTGCGCAATTACGAGCGCATCCTGACTGACACCGACATATGGCTGAACATGCAGGCCACGGCGCATTTCCTGTTCTGGACGATCTTCTTTCAGGTCCTGATCGGGTTCACGCTGGCCTGGCTGATCCACAAGAACTTTAAGGGATCAAACTTCTGGACGACCGTGATCGTGTTGCCGATGATGCTGAGCCCGGCGGTGGTCGGCAACTTCTGGAAGTTTCTCTATCAGCCGCAGATTGGTCTGTTTAACTACATCATCGCGTTTTTCACAGGGCGGGAGGCGTCGAGCTTTGAAATGCTGGGGCAGGTAAACCTGGCGCCCTGGTCGATTGTCATAGTGGATACCTGGATGTGGACGCCATTTGTCATGCTGATCTGCCTCGCCGGTCTGCGGTCCATCCCTGACTATATTTACGAGGCAGCCGAGATCGACCGTGCCTCCAAGTTGCGGCAGTTCTTTACGATCACGATCCCCATGGTGCTGCCGTTTCTGATGCTCGCGGTGCTATTCCGAGGGATCGAGAACTTCAAGATGTTCGATCTGGTGGTGCAGCTGACCGGCGGTGGGCCGGGGTCCACCACGGAACTGACGTCGATCAACCTGAAGCGCGAGGCGTTTGAGAAGTGGCGCACCGGCTACGCGAGCGCATACGCCATCATCCTTTTTGTGACGGTGTTCGGATTGGCCAGCATTTACGTTAAAGCGCTCAACAAGGTGAAGGAACGGTGATGCGGCAGCAACCCAACGCCCTCCGGCGCGGATGCGCCATGCCCGACCTTCCCCACGGGAGGACATCCAGCAGCGATTGCGGTGCGTATTGCACGCGTTACTCTTGGATCAATTTCAGCGCCAAGCCTCGAACCCTCCCGAGGTTGGGCATGGCGCATCCGCACTTAGCGCTCGGAGAATTGGCATGAGCAGCTATTCCATCACCGAGCCATCGGGCCGCACCAAGATCTTCGCGGCAGTCCTGGTCGTCACATACGCGCTGATCACCATGATCCCGCTTGTCTGGATCGGCCTGACCGGGTTCAAAAGCCCGTCTGATGCAATCAGCTATCCACCGAAATACATTATCGGCGGTGACAGCGAGGCTGGGTTTAAACCTACGCTGGAGGGGTATGTGAACCTGTTCACGACCCGCACGCGGCAGACCCAGGAATACCTGGACGCCAACCCGCCTGAGAACTGGGCGGATGAAATCGTGCGCCAGTACGATATGGTCATCGTCGGCCCATCGAAGTTCGGGGAGCGCTTCCTGAACTCCGTCATCATCGGTTTTGGGTCCACGTTTCTCAGCGTCTTCCTCGGTACGCTCGCGGCTTATGCATTCAGCCGCTTCAAGATACCGCTGGCTGATGATCTGCTGTTCTTCATCCTCAGCACGCGGATGATGCCGCCCATCGCCGTCGCCATCCCGATTTTCCTGATGTACCGGAACCTCGGTTTGTCTGACACGCATCTGGGGATGATCCTTTTATACACAGCCGTGAATATCTCGCTGGCGGTTTGGCTCCTGAAAGGGTTCATCGACGAGATCCCGCGCGAATATGAAGAGGCCGCGCTGATCGACGGGTACACCCGGTTCCAAGCCTTCTACAAAGTTGTATTGCCTCAGGCGGCAACAGGTATCGCGTCGACGGCGATCTTCTGCCTGATCTTCGCCTGGAATGAATATGCCTTTGCCGTGTTGCTGACCTCCGCCACAGCCCAGACCGCGCCGCCGTTTATCCCAACGATCATTGGGGTGGGCGGGCTCGATTGGCCAGCTGTGGCCGCGGGCGCCACGATCTTCCTGCTACCGGTCATGATTTTCACCATCCTGCTGCGCAAGCACTTGCTTCGCGGGATCACATTTGGGGCGGTGCGCAAATGATCAGCATGTTTGCACCTACCTCCTTGCGCGGAATCAAGTCCGCAGGCCACCGCGCATCGCCGTCACGCCCCTCCGGGGCGGCGATACTCAGCCGTCGCATGACGTACAAACGTGAGGTTTTGGGTACCACCATAAAGTGGATTCCATCAATGTCAGTCGCCGCCCCGGCGTGTCGGCGATGCGCGGCACCGCTCTGCACCTCAGAGGTCTGCCCATGACCCAGTTCTTCTCTGGCCTGCTGCGGCTTCGTCGCGGCCCTTGGGAAATGGTGGCCACCATCATCATCGCGCTGGGCGTGGTGATGCTGATGCAGCCCTATTTCATGTGGGCATACACCTATTCCTTCATCACGACGCTAGTGGGTACGGTCATGTTCATCGTCGTCAGCCACTTCCCGGGGGAAGAATAATGGCGGAGATCATTATCAAAAATGTCCGCAAGGAGTTCGGCGATTTCGTCGCAGTGCGCGAAAGTTCTTTCACGATCGAAGACGGCGAGTTTTTTATGCTGCTCGGCCCGTCAGGCTGCGGCAAGACCACAACACTGCGGATGATCGCAGGGCTGGAACTGCCCACCAGCGGCGAGATCTACCTCGACGGCGAAGAGATCGGCCAGAAACCCCCGTCAGAGCGGGACATTGCCTTCGTGTTCCAGATGTTCGCGCTCTACCCGCATATGAACGTCTACAAGAACTTGAGTTATCCGCTGGTCAGCCAGGGGATGCCGCGCGCGCAGGTGCGCGCCAAGGTGGATGAGGTCGCGGGCATTCTTGGCATCCGCGACATCCTGAAAAAACCCGTGGGCGGCCTGTCCGGCGGCGACCGCCAGCGCGTGGCGCTGGGCCGCGCGATTGTGCGCGAACCCAAGGCTTTCATGATGGATGAACCGCTCGGCGCGCTGGATGCGGAGTTCCGCGAGCATATGGCCGAAGAGTTGCGTGCGCTGCATGACCGGATGGGGGCGACAACGGTTTACGTGACCCACGATCAGCTGGAGGCCATGCAAATGGGCGACAAGATTGTGGTCATGAACAACGCTGTGGTGGAACAGTTCGGCACGCCGCAAGAAATCTACGACAAACCCGCGACAATGTTTGTGGCGGATTTCATCGGGTCGCCTTCCATGAACTTCCTGCGCTTTGACGGGCAAGTCGGGGCTGGCGCCACATCTTTGACGCTCAATGACACCCAGATTGCAATGCCGCAGATACGTGACGGCGCGTCGGGCAATCTGGTGCTGGGGGTTCGGCCGGAACATATCCGTTTTTCTGACCAAGGCGCTTACCGGGCAGAGGTTCTGGCCACAGAGTATCTGGGCACGACGCAGATTGTGACGCTGGACACCCCGAACGGTGAAGTGAAGGCGCGCATCGGATCCGACCAACCAGCCAAGGCTGGGGAGACGGTTGCGCTGAATTTCAACGCGGACACGCTGACCGTTTTTGACGAGGCGTCCGGCCATGCCCTGCGGTCCGAGCTTAACGAGGAGGTGTTGGCCCATGGCTGAGGTCCGCCTGCAAAACGTCTCCAAATCATTCGCGTCTACGAACGCCGTTGTGGACATGGATCTGACCGTCCCGGACGGCGCTTTTGTGGTGCTGCTTGGGCCAACCGGCGCCGGGAAGACCACGACGCTGCGTTTGATCGCCGGGCTGGAAAAGCCGGGCACCGGGTCCATCCATATCGGAGAGATGGACGTGAACGGCTTGACCCCGGCCCAACGGGACGTTGCCATGGTCTTCCAACAGTACTCGCTCTACCCGCATATGACAGTACGCGACAATCTCGCCTTTCCGCTGCGCTCTCCGATTTTGAAAACGCCTGAGGAAGAAGTGGCCCGCAAGGTGCAGGAGGTGGCCGAGGTTCTGCACATCCCCCACAAGCTCGACAACAAAGCAACTGAGCTATCCGGCGGCGAGATGCAGCGCGTGTCTATTGGGCGCGCGTTAGTACGGGATCCGTCAATCTATCTGATGGACGAACCTCTCAGCTCGCTCGACGCAAAACTGCGGGCCGATCTGAGGGTGGAGCTGAAACGCATCCACGCAGAATTGGCCGCAACACTGCTGTACGTGACCCACGACCAGATTGAAGCGATGACGATGGCAAGCCATGTGGGCGTGTTGGATGAGGGTAAGATGGTGCAGTTTGGCACGCCGCGGGAAATCTACGAGAACCCGCAGACGGCCTACGTGGCTGTACGGCTTGGGCAACCCCGTATCAATCTATTACCCGCTGGCGTTTTGGGGGAAGACACCCCAACCGGCGCCCATCAGACCGGGTTGCGGCCAGAAAACATTCGCATCGGGGATGGTGCGGACGCTCAAGTGATGCGGGTAGAGCATCTGGGCGATCAAACGAGATTACATCTAAAGGTTGGCGCACATGATCTGATCACGCTGACCGATCCTCACACTTCCCTTTCGCCGGGCGAGACCCTGAAGGTCGCCGCTCAAAATCCGATCTTTTTTGATGCGGCTGGCGCCCGTGTCTGCTGAAGGAGGCCCGCTATGACGCAATTCGTCAACGCTAAAGAAGACCTGGTAAAAGAGGCTATCGACGGCCTGCTCGCCTGCTCTGGCGGGGCGCTGGCGCGTCTTGATGGCTATCCTCACATCAAGGTTGTGCACCGCACGGACTGGGACAAATCCCAGGTTGCCCTAATTTCCGGAGGTGGTTCCGGCCATGAGCCTGCGCACACAGGGTTTGTAGGTGCGGGCATGCTGACGGCCGCGGTGTGTGGTGAAGTGTTCGCCTCCCCATCGGTCGAAGCAGTTTTGGCGGGTATCCTGGCCGTGACGGGGGAACCGGGGTGCCTGCTTATCGTCAAAAACTACACCGGCGATCGGTTGAATTTCGGCTTGGCAGCAGAGCGCGCGCGGGCGCTGGGCCGAAAGGTGGAAATGGTGGTCGTCGATGACGATATCGCGCTGCCTGATCTGCCGCAGCCCCGCGGTGTTGCCGGTACGCTTTTTGTACACAAGATCGCCGGTGCCTTGGCCGAAAGCGGTGCATCGCTCGACGAAGTTGCAGCGGCCGCGCGTAAGGTGATCGGTAAGGTTGCATCTATAGGTACAAGTCTCGACACCTGTACCGTCCCCGGCTCTCCTAAAGAGGACCGGATACCGATAGGAAAAGCGGAACTGGGGCTTGGCATCCATGGGGAGCCGGGCGTGCAGCAAGTGGATTTCGCAGATGCGGCCTCTGCCATGGACGTGGTTCTAGAAAAGTTGCAACCGCACAAAGGCAGCGGTGCTTGTGTCGCACTCCTGAACAATCTCGGCTCAACCACCCCGCTTGAAATGAGCGTTCTGGCCAACAGTCTCGCGTTGAACGGGATCGCGAGCCATGTGATCGGGCCGGCGCCGATGATGACATCGCTCGATATGCATGGGTTCTCAGTTTCTCTGCTGCCGGTCGAACCGGCGGAGCTGGAGGCCTTGGGCGCGCCGGTTGAAATGCCCGGCTGGCCAGGCATGGCGGCCTTTGAAAAGCCGGTGGTGAATGCCTTGCCGGATGGGCTGACGCCGATTGAACCGTTGCCGTCTGAAAACGCGCGGACGCGGGCTGTGATGGAACAAGTGGCCGGGCATTTGATTGCGGCGGAGGCTGAACTCAACGCGCTCGACGCGAAGTCAGGCGATGGCGATACCGGCAGTACCCTTGCAACAGCCGCACGGGCGATGTCGTCGTCCCTGGACCGTTTGCCGCTGGCGGATTTGACGCAACTTTTTCCCGCGCTGGGCAATGAACTTAGCCAGACCATGGGCGGGTCGTCAGGCGTGATCCTGGCCATTTTCTTCAACGCTGCCGGGGACGCCTGCGCCCGAGGCGCGCCAGTCAACAAGGCGCTGCGCGAAGGGTTGCAGCGCGTGGGGGATGTGGGCGGCGCCCAGGTCGGCGACCGTACTATGATTGACGCCCTTGCACCTGCGTTGGACGCGCTTGATCAGGGCCTGCCAGCGGCGGCCATAGCAGCCCGAAAAGGGGCTGATGGGACCGCTGAAATGCACCGTGCAAAGGCGGGCAGGGCCGCGTATGTCCCCTCTGAAAAGCTCGCCGGTCACAAGGACCCGGGCGCAGAGGCAGTTGCAATTCTCTTTGAAGGGCTTGCACGGGCAGCGGGAAGCTAACTACGTGTCACAAGACAACATCATAGCCATGGGTCGAAAGCCCACAGTCAATGACATCGCCAGGGTGGCGGGCGTTTCACTTGCGACAGTCGACAGGGTGCTGAACCGACGCCCCGGCGTGCGATCTGTGACCATCGAAAAGGTCAACAACGCGGTTGCTGAGTTGGGTTTTGTGCGCGACGCAGCAGCCGTCAACCTGGCAAGGCGGCGGTTTTTTGAAATGCAGTTTGTCTTGCCGGAAACCCAGAACGAATTTGTTCTGGCTCTGATGGCAGCCATCGAAGAACAGCGAGGCAAATTGCTACACCAAAGGGCCAGCATCGACACCCGTTTGGTGCCGCCCTTTGACCCGGAAGCTATCGTTGAATTGCTCGACGCGATGGACCCGGCTGAGACGGATGGCGTTGCGGTGTTTGGTCCTGAAACGCCGTCTGTGCGCGATGCGGTAGGTCGCGCGCGTGCACGCGGTATTCCTGTCGTAGCCTTAGTGTCTGACTTGCCGAGTTCAGACAGAACCCGGTTTGTGGGCATCGATAACGTGGCGGCCGGGCGGACGGCTGCGCAGTTGATGGGACGATTTGTGCATGATGGCGGGCGTGTGCTAGTGATCACCGGGTCCCGTCTGGCGCGCGATCACATCGAACGGCGCAGCGGGTTTGACGCGGTCATGTCGCGCGACTTCCCCGATCTGGAAGTTGTTGCGTCCATCGAGGGGCGCGATGATCCGGCGGTCATCCTAGACCTTTTGCCCGATGTCTTTAAAGCCTACCCGGACCTGCGCGGCGTTTATTCGTCGGCTGCGGGCAATCCGGGTCTGATAGAATACCTGCGCAAAGCAGGGATGGCCCACGATGTGGTTGTTGTTGCCCATGAGCTGACGCCGTCATCGCGGCTTGCCCTGACCGATGGCACTTTTGACGCGATAATCTCGCAAGACACGGGCCATTTGGTGCGGTCTGCCACGCGGGTTCTTATGGCCGCCGCTGATAACTCACCGCTCAACGACACTCAGGAACGCATTCGGATCGACATCTACCTGCGCGACAATATGCCAACGCTTTGAGAAGAACACTTAGGGAGGACGCCAAATGAAAACGATCAAGGGACCAGCGCTGTTTCTGGCGCAATTTGCAGGCGATGACGCGCCGTTCAACTCATGGGATGCGATCACCAAATGGGCGGCGGACTGCGGTTACAAGGGTGTTCAGGTTCCCAGCTGGGACGGGCGTCTGATCGACTTGGCAAAGGCTGCGGAAAGCAAGGATTATTGCGACGAATTCAAAGGCCAGGCTGCGGAAAACGGTGTGGAAGTGACCGAGTTGTCCACCCACCTGCAAGGCCAGCTTGTGGCCGTCCACCCGGCGTATGACACGGCCTTCGACGGCTTTGCGGACCCGTCCGTGCATGGCAACCCAAAGGCCCGGCAGGAGTGGGCCGTGGATCAGGTTAAAAAGGCGATTTCCGCCTCGGCCAATATGGGCATCAAGAACCACGTAAGCTTCTCCGGCGCGCTTGCCTGGCCTTATGTGTATCCTTGGCCGCAACGGCCCGCAGGGCTGATTGAGACCGCGTTTGATGAACTGGCGGCCCGCTGGCGCCCGATCCTAGACCATGCAGACGCCAACGATGTGAACATCTGCTACGAAATACACCCCGGCGAAGACCTGCACGACGGCGTAACGTTTGAGATGTTTCTGGAACGCGTGGACAATCACGCGCGCTGCAACATGCTCTACGATCCGTCGCACTATGTGCTGCAATGCCTTGATTACCTCGACAACATCGACATCTACAAAGACCGGATCAAGATGTTCCACGTCAAGGATGCGGAGTTCAATCCGACCGGTCGTCAGGGTGTCTATTCAGGCTATCAGCCTTGGGTTGACCGGGCAGGGAGGTTCCGGTCGCTGGGCGACGGGCAGGTGGATTTCGGGGCGGTCTTTTCCAAGATGGCGGCCAATGATTTCGACGGCTGGGCCGTTGTGGAATGGGAATGCTGCCTGAAACACCCTGAAGACGGTGCACGTGAAGGCGCGAAATTTGTGTCCGACCACATCATCCGAGTAACCGAGCGTGCGTTTGACGATTTCGCTGACGGTGGCACGGACGAGGCTGCCAACCGAGCGATGTTGGGGATAAATTAATGTTCCGACTGTTCATCACGATGTGGCTGGGCATTTTTGCAGGTTCTGCCTATTCGGAAGAACTGCCAGGAAAAATCTCAGCGGATGAATTCTCAGACGCTATTGATACAACCGCCAAGCGACATGGTGTTGAAACGCGAATTGCAGAACTGAATCGTTGCGCAAACAGTAAGCGCTTCTATTGCCACTACGATCTGTTAGACAACATACGCTTGGTTGCTTCTTCGCAAAGGCGCGGGCAGTTTTCAGACAATGCCGCGATTTTCTTTCGACCAAATACCGATCCCGGCTTGGTATTAGCTCTCACAGAGCTAGTGATCGAAGTTGTCGAACCTGCGATGCTACGTGAAACGCGTAATTCGTATGCCCTTATGCTGACGACGGGGTTGGTCTCTCGCAAAGATGTGGAGGTAAGTTCCGATGAGGTTTCTTACGCTTCTACTTTCGTAGGTGGTTTCTGGGTCTCGGCGACTGTGAGGGAACAAAAATGAAGAGCGGCTTTAACCTCCTCCTTTGGACGACCCATTTGACCGATGACCTTCTTCCGGTATGCGAGCGGTTGAAGGCGGCGGGATATGACGGGGTAGAGGTTCCGGTCTTTGAAGCGGACCCCGATTATTACGCCGCTTTGGGCGCCAAGCTCGATGACATCGGGCTTGCGCGGACGGTTGTTGGGCTTGTGACTTCGGAAGAGGCGAACCCGTTAAGTGAGAACGCAAAAGTCCACGCCGCCGGGGTGGAGCATCTGAAATGGCTTGTGGACTGTTCCAACGCGTTGGGCGCAGAGGTTCTGTGTGGCCCGTTTACCCAACCACTCGCCGTTTTTTCCGGCACCGGGCCGACAGACGGGGAGTGGGGCGCGCTGGTGTCCGCCCACAAGGCGATGGCCGCACATGCCGCCGGGGCCGGGCTGATGCTGGCAGTTGAGCCGCTCAATCGGTTTGAATGCTACGCGCTGACAACCAACGCGGATGCAGCGCGGCTGGTGGCAGAGGTGGGGGCTGACAACTACGGCTATCTCTATGACACTTTCCATTCCAATATCGAAGAACGTGATCCAGTGGGATGCATCCCAGCAACCGCTGAGGCGATTTCCCACGTACATATCTCGGAAAATGACCGGGGCACGCCGGGTCGAGGGCATGTGGATTTTCAGGCCACGTTCGACGCTTTGGCGGCTAGCGGATATGACGGCTGGTTGACGATTGAAGCCTTTGGGCAGGCACTGCCCGATTTGGCGGCGGCAACGAAAGTTTGGCGCCGCCTCTATGGATCAGAAGAAGAAGTTTACACCGAGGGGCTGACGCTCCTCAAACGCGGCTGGGCTGCGGCGAAAGGACCTTGATATGACACGGATCAGACTTGGCATGGTGGGCGGTGGCAATGACGCCTTTATTGGCGGTGTACATCGCATCGCGAGCCGGATCGACGACCGGTATGAGCTGGTGGCAGGCGCGCTGAGTTCCACGCCGGAAAAGGCCCATGCGAGCGCCGAGGCTATTGGCCTGAAACGCAGCTACGACCACTTTAAACAGATGGCCGCGCGCGAGGCGCGCCGCAAAGACGGGATCGAGGCGGTTAGCATCGTCACGCCGAACCACATGCATTTCCAAGCCGCGCGGGAATTCCTGAAACGCGGCATCCATGTGATCTGCGACAAACCACTGACCCACACGCTGCAAGAAGCCAAGAAGATGGTAAAGGCTGTGGAGAGTTCAGACGCTTTGTTCATCCTGACCCACAATTACACTGGTTATCCTATGGTGCGCCAAGCGCGCGAGATGGTGGCAAACGGGGACATCGGCAAGATCCGCGTGGTTCAGGTCGAATACCCGCAAGATTGGCTGAGCGTCGAACAGGACTTCAAACAAGCAAACTGGCGCACGGACCCCAACCAGTCAGGCGCGGGCGGATCAACCGGGGATATCGGGACACATGCGTTCAACCTGGCCTGTTTCATAACCGGGTTGGAGGTGGAGAGCCTTGCCGCTGACATCCAAGCCTTTGTTCCGGGCCGCCAGGTGGATGATAACGCTCACGTCATGATGCGATTTGATGGCGGTGCGCGCGGGATGCTTTGGTCAAGCCAGGTGGCGCCGGGCAACGAAAACGCTCTGCGCATCCGCATCTATGGTGAAAACGGCGGGCTTGAGTGGGCGCAGGAGGATCCAAACCACCTCTGGCACACGCCATTTGGGGAACCGAAGAGGCTTATCACACGCAACGGAGCCGGAGCAGGAGAGGCAGCCGCGCGGGTCAGTCGGATTCCGCCAGGACACCCGGAAGGGTATCTGGAAGGGTTTGCCAACATCTATTCTGAAGCGGCAGAGGCGATCATTGCTGCCCGTGACGGCGGACAGGCACCTGACGGCGTCATTTTTCCGACAGTCCAAGATGGCCTGCGCGGCGTTCAGTTTGTGTCCGCTTGCGTGAAGTCTTCAGCCCGCAATGCGGCCTGGGTAAAGCTGGACCACTGAATGATGTACCTTGGCCTCGACCTCGGCACATCAGGCGTGAAGGCGCTGCTCATTGCCGATGATCAACGCGTTTTGGGCAGTGCAACTGGCGCTTTGTCCGTGTCGCGCCCGCAGTCCGGCTGGTCAGAACAGGACCCGACGGACTGGATTGAGGCGACGCGGGTTGCACTGGGCAAACTTGGTGCCAACCACGATTTGTCGGGTGTTGCGGGCATAGGTTTGTCGGGGCAAATGCACGGTGCAACACTGCTTGATGCATCAGACACCGTTCTGCGGCCATGTATTTTGTGGAACGATACCCGGTCGCATGTGGAAGCGGCGGCAATGGACGCAGACCCGCAGTTTCGCGCAGTAACTGGCAACATTGTCTTTCCCGGCTTCACGGCGCCCAAACTTGCATGGGTCAAAGCCCACGAGCCAGAGGTTTTTGCCCGCGTGGCAAAAGTACTGCTTCCCAAGGACTATCTGCGGCTTTGGCTGACGGGTGCGCATGTGTCAGAGATGTCAGATGCTGCCGGGACGAGCTGGCTCGACACCGGAACACGCGAATGGTCAGATGAATTGTTAGCGGCAACGGGGCTCGACCGGTCAACCATGCCCGCGCTTGTAGAAGGGTCGGAGGTGTCTGGCGGGCTGCGTGCCGAAATGGCCGAATTTGGTCTGCGGCCGGGAATTCCAGTGGCTGGCGGGGCAGGGGACAATGCGGCTTCTGCCATTGGAATGGGGATTGCGCGCGCGGGTGAAGCGTTTGTCTCGCTTGGCACATCCGGCGTGCTCTTTGCCGCAAATGACGGTTATGCGCCCGACCCGGACACAGCGCTGCACACGTTTTGCCATGCAGTTCCCGGGCGCTGGCACCAGATGGGTGTGATTTTGGCGGCAGCCGACGCGCTTTCCTGGTTTGGCACGCTGACAGGTACGTCTGCGGCTGATCTAACGGAGGGCCTGGGGTCGTTGCAGGCGCCAGGCCGGGCGCTTTTCCTGCCTTACCTTGGCGGCGAACGGACGCCGATCAACGACGCGCAGGTGCGCGGTGCGATGATCGGGCTGGAACACGCCACTGACCGGGCTGCTGCCACACGCGCGGTGCTTGAAGGGGTCACTTTTGCCTTCCGCGACAGCTTGGATGCCATGCTGGCAACAGGCACGCGGCCCGACCGATTGGTGGCGGTGGGCGGCGGATCGCGGTCGAACTATTGGCTAAAAGCGATCGCGACCGCGCTCGATCTGCCGATTGATGTGCCGGTAGACGGGGATTTTGGTGCAGCCTTTGGTGCGGCCCGTTTGGGGTTGATGGCAGCCAGTGGCAGCGGCGTGGAGATCGCCGGTCAGCCCGCCATTGATCACACAGTTGAACCCGACGCCACGCTGACCGATGCCTTTGCACAGGCCCATGCGCGTTACAAACTCACCTACGCATCCCTCAAGGAGCTGTCATGACCGAATTCTTCCAGGGCATCGACGCGGTCACCTTTGAGGGTCCTGATAGCCGGAAAGAGCTGGCCTACCGCCACTACAACCCCGACGAGTTGGTAATGGGTAAGCGGATGGAAGACCACCTGCGCTTTGCGGTTGCATGGTGGCATTCGTTCGCCTGGCCCGGTGGCGATCCGTTTGGTGGGCAGACCTTTGAACGCCCATGGTTTGGCGACACGCTCGACCTGGCAAAGCTGAAAGCCGATGTGGCGTTTGAACTGTTTGCCATCCTGGGCCAACCGTTCTTTTGTTTTCACGACGCGGACGTGCGCCCCGAAGGCGCGGATTTTGCTGAAAACACCCGCAACCTGGAAGCTATCGTTGACTACATTGGCCAGAAGATGGAGGCGGGTGGCCGTAGGCTTTTGTGGGGCACGGCGAACCTTTTCACCCATCGTCGCTTCATGTCTGGCGCTGCTACAAATCCGGATCCAGACGTCTTTGCCTGGTGCGCGGCCACGGTGAAGACTTGTATGGATGCGACCCACAAACTGGGCGGGCAAAATTACGTTCTGTGGGGCGGGCGCGAGGGTTATGAGACGCTGTTGAACACCGACCTGAAGCGTGAGCGCGACAACGCCGGACGGTTCTTGCAGATGGTGGTCGAATACAAGCATAAGATCGGTTTTAAAGGCGCGATCTTGGTAGAACCGAAGCCGCAGGAGCCTTCAAAGCATCAGTATGATTACGATGTGGCAACCGTTTACGGGTTCCTAAAAGACTTCGGGCTGGAAGGCGAGGTCAAGATGAACATCGAACAGGGTCATGCGATCCTGGCAGGTCATTCGTTTGAACACGAACTGGCCACAGCGGCGGCTCTGGGGATTTTCGGGTCCATTGACATGAACCGCAACGATTATCAATCGGGCTGGGATACGGACCAGTTTCCGAATTCGGTGCCAGAAGTGGCACTGGCGTATTACGAGGTTCTCAAGGCCGGGGGCTTTACCACCGGGGGCACAAATTTTGATGCAAAAATTCGGCGCCAATCTCTGGACCCAGTGGACCTTGTGGCCGCACATGTGGGCGCCATGGATGTTTGCGCGCGAGGGCTAAAGGCGGCAGCTGCGATGTTGGAGGACGGCGGGTTGGAATCTGCCCGTGACGCGCGTTATGCGGGCTGGCAAGGGGAGACCGCAAAAGCGATGCTGTCTGGCGGACTGGACGATTGCTTTGATCGTGTGATGACTGGGTCTATCAACCCGAACCCGAAATCAGGCGCCCAAGAGCGGCTTGAAAACCTCGTTAACCGGTTCTGTTGAAAGATTTTTCAACCAACCAGCTTAGCTTTGGTCGCGCTGTAGAATGAAAGTGTTGCTTTTGGGCGTGCGCCATATTTGCTGCTTTCTAAGGCGACTTTCGGCTTGGATACAAAAGGAAAGCACACGCCAGCAAGCTTTGATCGTGCTTGTTCATGTTAATGTTATATCATAACAATTCACCTCGGCGGATAGCCAATCGATTCGACTACAGATTTTGGGGAACCCTTGAACCGCAATTTAGGAACAACAAGCATCCGGCGCAGGCGCCGAGATGGGGATCCCATGCAGGTTTACGACGCGCTGCCAGCGCCCCTGCGTCAGTGGTTGTCGCAAGCCAGCCTGCCCTGGTCGCCCAACTCCGCAAAACGGATTTGGGAAAAAGCCAACACGAAAGGGCTAAGTGTCGACGAAGCCTTAACATCGCTGTCGCTGGCGGAGGAAAAAACGCTCGCCCGCGACCGCAATTCCACTGATCACAAAATCAATTCTCAAGCCTGAAGGAATGTGCTGATGTCCTACATCACCAGACTTGCTATTGCCGCCCTTGTGGCGCTCAGCCCGATTGTGCCTGCCGCCGCACAGGAAGGCAGCCTTACTATCTCTGTGGGCTTTGGCCCGACGGCCGAGGTGCCTGACCCCCGCGCCGGCTACAACGGTTGGATGTCTAATCAGACCGGCGTCACAGAGACGCTGATGGGCATCGACTATGACCTGAAACTTTACCCGCGTTTGGCTGCCGGGATTGAGCAATCGTCGCCCACCACCTGGCGGGTGACATTGCGCGAAGGTGTGACGTTCCACGATGGAAGCCCGCTGACTGCACAAGACGTTGTCAACACGATCACTGCGATCTCTGACGAAGCTCATTCCGGGCATAACGCAAGGGTGGTAAAACTCTTGGATCTTGCTGGTGTGTCTACCGATGGTGACGGCGTTGTGGTTTTTGAAACCGCTAGCCCAAATGCTGCGTTCCCCTGGTCCTTGTCCGATCCAGGTATTGCAATTTTGGGTGAGCCTTCCGAGGCTTATCCGATCAATGCGACCGGCCCCTTCGTGTTTAAGGAAGCTATTCCGGAACAGCTTTATCGGGTGGAGGCCAACCCCAACTATCGCCTTGGCACCCCGGGGCTGGCGGAGGTTCGGGTTGTGGTGAACAAAGACCCGGCGTCCTCTGCCCTTGCGTTTGAAGCGGGTGAAGTGGACATGGTCATCAACTACCCGGAGCCAGACTTTGAACGGATCAAGGGTACCGGCGCACAGGGTTTTTCCGCGCCAACTGCGCGGCTTTATTTCTACACCGTGAACGCGGCCAGCGGGCCGATGTCGAACCCGCTGATCCGCAAGGCAGTTTCCATGGCGATTGACCGCGACGGTATCGTGGATGCGGTTCTGTCCGGTGTGGGCGGCGTATCCGCTGGCACTGTTTTCCCGGCGGGTAAAGGCTGGGCGGCTGACATCCCTGCCACCTTTGATGCGGCCAAAGCTGAGGCGCTGTTGGCAGAAGCTGGCGCAGTCAAAGAAGGCGGCAAGTGGATGTTCGACGGGGCACCGCTGGAAATTGACATCGTGACCTATTCCTCGCGCGCCGCTTTGCCGCCAACCGCTGAACTGACGCAAGCTTTTTTGGCCAGCATCGGCATCACGGCCAACGTGAAGGTCGGTGAATGGGGTGCCAGCAATGACGCCATTGCCAACGGCGACGCTGATCTGTTTTTGCAGGCATGGGTTGTGACACCTCAAGGGGATCCCGGTGGCGTGCTGGAAACTCTCCTGAAGTCGGACGGCGGGTCGAATTCTGGCAAGTACTCCAACGCGGAACTCGACAAGCTGTTGGAAGAGGGTCGCCTGACGTTTGAGACGGCAAAACGCGAAGCCATCTATGACAAGGTGCAAGCCATTATCGCTGATGAAGCTGCCATGATCCCTGTATTTCACGTCAGCCAGGTTAACGTGTCAAAAGCGGGTTTGACGGGCTACGCGGTGCACCCGACCGAAACCTATTGGATCACACACGAGACGAAGTTCACTGAATGACCCTAAGCGTTTCCGGCCTGAGCGAGGTTCGTTCTGGCCGGACCATCTTACACCCCACTTCGCTGGACATATCGCCCGGTGATCGGATCGGCCTTGTGGGGGCGTCCGGATCCGGCAAGTCTACTTTTGGGCTGGCTTTGGTCGATGATCTGCGGCGCCAGGGTAGCGCGGTGGCCAATGTACCGCAAAGCCCTGATGAGGCACTGGACCCGCTTCGGACCATGGCCTTTCACTGGCGCGAGGCGGAGCAGGCGTTGGGGTTGCCAGCCGGAAGCGCTGACCGGAAAACCTTGTTTTCCGCCCTGAAAATAGAAAACGGTGATTTGCGCAAACGACCCTGGGGTTGGAGCAGGGGCATGCAGCAGAGATTTGTGATTGCGATGGCGTTGATCGGGTCCCCTGATCTGATTGTGCTGGACGAACCGACATCGGCTTTGGACCCTGTGGTTGCGGCGGCCACGATGGACCTGCTGGAAGGTCATCTAAAGGGCCAGCATACCGCAATGCTATTGATCACGCACGACCTTGGCCTTGCCGCCAGACGGGTGGACCACTTGCTGGTGATGCACGAAGGACATCTGGTAGAACGGGCCGCGACCCAAGACATTCTGATGCGCCCACAAACGGATGCGTCGCGGGCGCTTTCCGCCCACAAAAGCTGGCTGTCCCTGCCATGTTGAAGGTCGATCACTGTTTTGTCCGGCGCGGCAAAGCGGATGCGTTGGTTGATATCGACCTTACGCTTTATCCGGGCAAAACCCTGGCAGTTGTGGGGGAAAGTGGCGCAGGCAAGTCCACCTTGATTACGATGATCCTTGGGCTGATCAAACCCTGGAAGGGTGGTGTCACCTGGGCAGGCGCGCCGGTTGGGTCCTGCCGCCCGTCGCTGGTGATGCAGGAGCCCCGGTCAGCGTTCAATCCAGTCCTGTCGCTGCGGCGGTCCGTTATGGAACCTATTGTCGCGCAAAAAATCACCTTGCCCAAAGATCGGCTGGCCCGGCTTTGCGACGGGTTGGAATTGTCCGCCGACATTTTGGATCGGCGCCCGTATGAAGTCTCTATCGGTCAGGCACAGCGTGTGGGAATTTTGCGGGCATTGATCGCGGCGTCACCCCTCGTGCTGTTTGACGAACCTTTGTCCGCCCTCGACGCGGTAACACAAAAACACACCGCGAAACTGATTGCGGAGTTGCAAGCTGAGGAAGGTTTTGCCGCCCTGATCGTGACCCACGACCTTGGTTATGCAGTTGCATTCGCCGATGAGATTGCAGTGCTGCGCGCCGGGCGTATCGAGGAAATGGCCGCTGCGGCTGATTTTGCCTTGGCGCCACGCACGGATTACAGCCGCACCCTGCGCGATGCGGCCATTGCGCTCGGCGCGTTGGAACTGTCGGAATGATTGCGAACCTTTCTGGCCTGCTCTTGCGCGCAGCCGTGGTTTTGACAGGCACAGCTATCATCACCTTTGCGTTGCTTTGGAATGCGCCCGGCGACCCTGCGCTTGCAATTGCCATGGCCCGGTATGATGCGCTTCTGACAGACGACGTCATTGACATTGTCCGCCAGGAAGCTGGCCTGAACCAAGGGTTCTGGCCAGCCTTCCGAGCTTGGGCGCAAGATGTTTTGGTACTGGATTTTGGACGGTCAGCTGTTACCGGGCGTGAGGTTTGGTCGGATCTGCTAAGTGCGCTTTATTACACGGCCCCCTTGGCGTTTGCCGGGCTGGCTATCGGGCTTGGTCTTTCGCTGCCTTTGGCAATCATCGCAACCAGACGCCCCGGCGGCTTCCTTGATCGTTTCGCCGTGGCGATAGCGTCTTTGGGGACAGCCATACCGGCCTTTTGGCTGGGCTTGCTGCTGATCTTGCTGTTTTCGGTGCAACTCGACTGGTTGCCAGCGATGGGCGCGCGCACGTCGGCCCATGCTATTTTGCCCGCAATCACCTTGGGTCTTGGCGTAGCGGCGTCGCTGACGCGGATTATTCGATCTGGTATTTTGGAAGCCCGCGCGCGTCCGTTCTTGCCTGCCCTGCGCCGTAGAGGTGTGGCCCCGCGCGCCATCGGTCTTGATCATGTTGCGCCCCATGCCGCCATTCCGGTTGCCACGGTATTTGGTCTGGAACTGGCGTTTCTGTTGGAAGGGGTGGTGATGGTTGAGGTGATCTTTGGCCGTCCCGGCCTTGGCAGTTTTCTGGTGTCGGGGATCATGTCGCGTGATTTTCCGCATGTGCAGGCTGTGGTCATACTGACGGCGCTTTTCTTTGTAATCGTGAACCTGGCAATCGACCTGATCTACCGCGCCATTGATCCCCGGATCGGAGACAGCGATGCGTAGCGTGATAGTGGTTGCCCTGGCCATTCTTGTCCTTGCAGGGATTGGACCGCTGTTTGCGCCGTACGATCCCACGGCGATAAATATCCCTGATCGGCTTAGCCCGCCTACTGGGGAATTTCTGCTGGGCACAGATGCGCTGGGGCGAGATATCCTGTCCCGCCTGCTGCACGGTGCCCGCTGGTCACTGGGGCTGGCCTTTCTGATTTCAGTTATCGGGTTGGTCATTGGCACGGTCATTGGGCTGGCTGCTGCGCTGGGTGGGAGGCTTGCGGATTGGGTGGTTATGCGCACAACGGACACGTTCCTGGCATTCCCGGAACTGGTGGCTGCTGTGGTCATCGCAGGGTTGATGGGCGCTGGCACCTGGAGCCTGATTTTCGCGCTGAGCGTGACCGGTTGGATGCGCTACGCAAGGGTGGCGCGCGGGGTCGGCTTGTCGGTCAAAAGCCGGGGATTTGTGACACAGGCTAAGCTGGCAGGGATGTCGCCTTTAGCAATCGCTCAGTGGCATTATCTGCCGTCGCTGGCGCCATCTTTGACGGTCGTGTGGACGGGGATGTTCGCGCGGGCCATTCTGGGTATCTCAGCGCTGGGGTTTCTAGGCTTTGGCGTGCAACCGCCGATGCCTGAATGGGGCGGCATGCTGCTGGATGCGCGCATCCACATGCGGTCCACCCCGCTGCAAATGATCTGGCCTGGCATGGCTGTGGTTGTCAGCGTATTAGCAATCAATCTGGCGGGAGATGCCCTGCGCGACGCGTTAGCGCAGAAAGCCCATGACGCATGACCCCGCTTTAGGCGTCAACGCCATTTCCCCGAACATTTCCAATTCCACAGATCTGTGCTTCATTTGATGGGTCCAAACCGGGCACGATGCCATCATTGGCGGCCGGAATGATCCGTTGCAAAGGTTTCAACTTATGACTTCCCATGTGTTTCCGCGAAATTCGAAATCGCCCCCGATGCAAGTTGCGCGCGGTGCTGGCGCTTACCTCTACGATACCAGCGGTAAAGCCTACCTGAATTGCGGTGACGCAGCAGTGTCCTGTCTGGGCCACGGTGATCCCCACGTGACACGCGCGGTCAAAGCGCAAATGGACGAGGTCGCCTTTGCCCACACTGGGTTTTTCAGCTCTGCCCCGGCAGAGAAGCTGGCGGACAAACTTATTTCCCTGGCGCCGGGCGAATTGGACCGCGTCTATTTCGTGTCCGGCGGGTCTGAGGCGATGGAGGCCGCGCTAAAACTTGCCCGTCAGTACTTTGTGGAAATCGGCCAACCTGGCCGCCACAAGGTGGTCGCCCGGCGGCAAAGCTACCATGGCAACACGCTGGGCGCGCTGGCCACTGGCGGGAACGAATGGCGTCGCGCGCAGTTTGCGCCGATGTTGATCGATGTCAGCCATGTATCGCCGTGCTTTGCGTATCGCGGCCAGACGGACGGCGAAACTGACCGCGCATATGTGGACCGCCTGATTGATGAATTGGAGGCCGAGTTCATCAAGCTTGGCCCGGACACAATAATGGCTTTTGTGGCTGAGCCCATTGTGGGCGCCACCCTTGGCGCTGTGCCCCCAGTGGGCGATTACTTCGCAAAGGTGCGTGCCCTCTGTGATCGCTACGGGGTTCTTGTGATTCTGGATGAAGTCATGTGCGGCATGGGTCGGTCGGGCACGCTTTTTACGTCAGAGCAGTTCGACGTGGTGCCTGATATCTGTGCCATCGCGAAAGGTCTGGGCGGAGGCTATCAACCGATTGGCGCAATGCTCTGCACCGCCCAAATCCACGATGCCATCGCAAACGGCAGCGGTTTTTTCCAACACGGGCACACCTATCTAGGGCATCCCGTGGCCTGCGCGGCCGGATTGGCCGTTCTAGATCGCCTGATAGATGAACATGTTCTTGACCGGGTTACTCCGGCGGGCGCGCATCTAAAAGATGCCTTGGTGCAACGCTTGGGTCAGCATTCGCATGTGGGTGACATTCGCGGCGTTGGACTTTTCCAGGGTATCGAATTGGTAGCGGATCGCAGCACCAAAGCACCGATGCCCGCGCAAAACAAGCTGCATGCAAAGATCAAAGCCGCAGCCCTGGCCGAAGGTTTGATTTGTTATCCGATGGGTGGAACGCTGGACGGAAAAGAGGGGGACCATGTTTTGTTGGCCCCACCTTTTATCGCAACAAATGCAGAGCTGGACCAAGCGGCCGACAAGGTGACAGCCGCAATCGAAGTTGCCTTGAAAAACTGAACTTTAACGGCGCCAGATGCAACGAGATTTCTGCAGTCGACTGGGTCCGGAACTTGTATCGGTGCTGGCGTCTTTTGGTTGTCCGAGTTCAAGAAGAGTGCTGCGCAAGCATCTCTTTTGTGTCGATGTCGATCAGTTTTTCAAGGTCGACGCTCACCAGCAGCGTGCCGGGTGTATTCAAAACAGATCGCGCGCCAACATCGCCCTCTAATGTTAGCAGCTCGTCAAAACAAGCGGCGGGTAGGCACGCGGGCACCGTGGCGCCCTTAACCGCTTGGGAGGCGACGACCTGGTCGGGTGGGTGGCTCAACAAGGCTGACAGCACGCTTGCATCCACACGCGGTGTGTCTGCCAGTGTGACCAACAGCCGGTCAGCCGACAGTCCTTTTGCATAGCGCACGCAGGCTTTCAGGCTGTCTGATTGGGTGCCGGTTACTTCAATTTGATCGAAGCCATCAAACAGCTGCAAAATTTGCGGGTTTCGGTAAGCAACGATCCGGCGAGTGACGGATAAGTCGGACACAGCCCGCGCGGCGTAAGAGGCGAGTGAGTTGCCTTTGAAATCTGCCAACAGCTTGTCTTCGGACCCAAAGCGGGTGGATTTACCAGCCGCCAGGACCGCCGCGACGGTGATCAAGTGTCCGTCTCCAACGCCACCTTGTGAATTTCCGCAAGCACGGAAATCGCCAGCGTTTGCGGGTCACGAACCTTTGGGATCAGCCCTATGGGACCCCTGATGCGTGCAAGATCTTCGTCCGGCACACCGTGGGACCGCAGGCCATCCAAGCGGGCCATGTGGGTGGTCATGCTGCCCTGCGCACCGATGTAGAATGCTGGTGTGCCAAGCGCATCGCGCAGGATTTGTTCCTCCAGATCGTGTTCATGAAAAAACAGCGTGACCGAACTCCATTCATCAATCAGGTTGGGGTCAGGGATCTTGGTCGCGACCAAATGATGCTGGCGTTTCGCCGGGATTCGGCAATCGTCCAAAGTGTCCTGATTGGTCGAATAAAGCTCAATCGGGTAACCGGCCCCATCCACCAATTCCGCAAAAGCCTGCGCCTCATGCCCATTGCCGAACACAAAGAACTTTCGCGCGGGGGCCATAGCGAGGGTGAATTCTGATCCGTTCATCCCGGTTTGGGTTGTAGACGCCAACGACAGGGCGCCGGTGCTTGTGTCGACTGCCAAAGCCGTTGGCTGTCGCGCCGCCAGCTGGCTGTGGGCCGCGTTCAGAACGCCAACATCCGGGTCCGGCAGGATCAAAATGTCCATTCCACCGCCGCAGGGCAGTTTGAGATCCAGATAAGGCGAACCCTGCCCGTAAGTGAGCGTTCGCATTTCATTTGCTTCCAGCGCATGTGCCACGATGTCAGCCTCTATGCAGCCGGAGCTGACATGCCCCAGATGACGGCCATCTTCATAGATCGCCATTGTAGCGCCCAGCGGGCGATAGCTGGCGCCCACTTGGCCGACAATCATAGCGAGCGCTTTTGGGACGGTTTCTTTGTCCATCGCTTGCAAGATGTTTTGCATGGCTCGGTCCTTGGTCGTTACGCGGCCTGTTGTTGTTTGCCCGAAAGGCATTCCGCAAGGTCTTTGAAGCTGTTTAGATTATGGGCCGCGATGAAGCGATCCACATGGGGGAGCAAGGCCGCAATGCCGCCCGCAGTCGGTTCAAACTTATCATATCGCAACAGCGGGTTCATCCAGATGAATTGACGGCATGACAACTGCAGGCGCTGAGCGGCTTGAGACAAACGCGTCGTGTCGCCGCGTTCCAGCCCGTCAGAGACAAGCACAACCATGCTGTCGGAACCCAGCACCCGACGTGACCAGTCTTTGACAAAACGGTCCAAATTTTCGCCGATAGCTGTGCCGCCGTCCCAGTCTTGCACCAGTTGGCCCACATCAGTCAGCGCCCGGTCCGGGTCGCGGGCTTCCAGTTTGCGCGTGATGTTGGTCAGCCGGGTGCCAAAGGTGAAAACATGAATTTCAGAAAACCCGCGTCGCCGTGCCGACTTCAGGGCGTGCGCAAACAACAGCATCATGCGCGAGTAGCTGGACATCGAGCCGGAGATATCAATCAACAAAACGAGCCTTGGGGCCTTTTCCTGGGGTGCTCGTTTTGGCAGCGCCAGAACTTCGCCCCCGTGGCGGCGCGCTGCGCGGAAGGTGGCGCGTGGGTCCAGTGTGCCGCGTGGGCTGGGGCGTTGGCGACGGGCGGTGATTTTCTGCACCGGCAAACGGAAGCTTCTGACTGCATTTTCTGCGGCCGTCAGTTCCTGCGCAGACATCTGTTCAAAATCCTGACTGCCTAGCTTTTCGAGGTCGGAGAAAGAGAATTTGCTGTCAACTTCCACTTCTTCGCGCATGCGTGGTGGAGCTTGAGTGCGGCCCATGTCAGCTATCAGCGCCTCTTGCGCACGGCGTTCCGCCGATTGCGGTTTGGGCGGTGCCTCCATGCTTTCCAGCATCGGCATCAACGCCTGCATCATGGTTTGGATGAACTCCGGGTCGCGCCAGAATATTTGGAAGGTCTGAGCGAAAATCGGCAGATCTTCGGCCCGGGTGACAAATGTGGCGCGCAGGGTGATGTAGAAATCGGACTTGCGCGAAAATCCAACGGCGGCCACTGCGCGGACTGCATCGCGAACCTGGGCCGTACCGATGCGCATGCCTGCTCGGCGCAAAGCGCGGGCGAAGTAGATGATGTTTTGGTGCAAGTGCCCGTCAGTGTTGACGTCGAGCGTGGTCATACGGCGGCTATTATATCTGCTTGGGCCGCCTCCAACACGCGCAGCGCCTCTGACCCTTGTAGCTTGGCGATGTCGTCCTGATATTTCAGCACGGCCCCGATTGTATCGGCAATGACCTCGGGGCTGAGTGCTACCACATCAAGCGCCAATAGGCATTTCGCCCAGTCGAGCGTCTCTGCCAGACCGGGCGCCTTAAACAAGTCTTCGCCGCGCAGCCGTTGAACAAAGGCCACGACCTCTCGGCTTAGCGCGTCGGCAACACCCGGGATGCGGGCGCGCAAAATGGCAAGTTCGCGGTCAAAGCCGGGGAAATCCACCCAATGGTAAAGGCACCGCCGCTTTAGCGCGTCGTGCACCTCCCGCGTGCGGTTGGAGGTGATCAGCACGATCGGCGGTTCTGGCGCTTTGATTGGGCCAAGCTCGGGGACAGTGACCTGAAAGTCGGACAGGGCCTCCAGCAAGAAGGCCTCAAACGCCGCATCTGTGCGGTCAATTTCATCAATCAGCAAAACCGGGGCACCGCCGTCCTGCGGCTCCATCGCTTGCAGAAGCGGGCGTTTCAGCAAAAAGCGTTCGTCGTAGATATCTGTCGCCTCGTTGCGCTTCATGGCGAGCATTTGGGCCGCGAAATTCCATTCATAGACGCTGGACGCGGTGTCGAGCCCCTCATAGCACTGCAAGCGCAACAGCTTGCGGCCAAGCCCGCTGGCCAGAACCTTTGCCAGTTCCGTCTTGCCCACGCCCGGTTCACCTTCAAGGAAGATCGGTCGGCCAAGTGTTAGCGCCAGAAAAGCGACGGTGGCAAGGCCGCGGTCCGCCACATAAGCCTGTGACGTCAACAGCGCGGAGACGTCTTCGATGGAGTTTAAGTCTGTCATGGGGATGTAATGTGCGCTTGGCCCGGCAAAGGCCAAGCGCATTTTTGCAACTAGGCGGCTGCGACGGCGCGTTTGGCCATCACGGTGACCAGATGCGCGCGGTAAGACGCATCGCCGTGCATGTCTGACAGGACACCGTCCGTGCCGACAGATACGCCGCCGGCGGACGCTTCGGACCATTCTGCGCTGAGAGCCGCTTCCAGATCTGCAGAGCGATGCACGCCGTCTTCGCCAGCCCCCGTGACCGCAACGCGGACGCCGCTGTCGGTTTCAGCCACCATAACCCCCACCAACGCGTAGCGGGACGCCGGATTTGGAAACTTGGCGTAGCCCGCTTTTGCAGGAACCGGGAAACGCACGCCGGTGATGATCTCACCGTCTTCCAGTGCGGTTTCAAATAGCCCGACGAAGAAGTCATCCGCCGCGATTTCGCGGTTGTTGGTGATGATCGTCGCGCCGAGGCCGAGACACGCCGCCGGATAGTCGGCAGCAGGGTCGTTGTTGGCCACGGATCCACCGATGGTACCGCGATGGCGCACCGCCGGATCGCCGATACCGCCAGCAAGGGCCGCAAGGGCAGGGATTGCACTAGCGACTGCATCTGATCCTGCGACCTCCGCATGGGTGACAGCCGCGCCGATAGTGACAGAACCGCCCCCGTTAGAGATCACCTTCATCTCGGCAATACCCGAGACATCGATCAAGGCGTCCGGGCTTGCCAACCGGGCCTTCATCGTTGGGATCAGGGTTTGCCCGCCCGACAAAAGCTGTGCGTCCTCGGAAAGTTTAGAGGCCGCATCCGCGACGCTGTCTGCCTTGTGGTAGTTTACGTCATACATAGTGCTTCCTCCCTTTATTCCGCCGCCATCGGCGTGGCTGTTTCTTGGATCGCCCCCCAGACCTTTGCAGGTGTGGCTGGCATCGACAGGTTATTGTTGCCAATCGCATCGGTGATCGCGTTGATCACCGCAGGTGGCGACCCAATTGCACCGGCCTCTCCACAGCCTTTCATGCCCAGCGGGTTGCCGGGGCAGGTGGTGGAGTGGTGATGCACCGAATAGTTCGGCAGATCATCCGCGCGTGGCATCGTGTAGTCCATGTAAGACCCGGACAGGAGTTGCCCGTCGTTGTCATAGACCACGTTTTCGAGCATCGCTTGGCCGATACCTTGGGCGATGCCGCCATGGACTTGACCTTCAACAATCATCGGGTTGATGATCGTGCCGAAATCATCAGACGCAGTGAAGTTTTCGATAGTGGTGACGCCGGTTTCAGGGTCCACCTCCACCTCGCAGATGTAGCAGCCTGCCGGGAAGGTGAAGTTGGTCGGGTCATAGAACGCGCCCTCCTTCAAACCCGGCTCCATGCCTTCTGGCAGGTTGTGGGCAGTGTAGGCGGACAAGCCGATCTCATGCCAACCCATGGCCTTGTCGGTGCCTTTGACCTTGGCCTCGCCGCCTTCAAAGACGATGTCGTCTTCGCTTGCTTCGAGGATATGGGCCGCGATCTTCTTGGCTTTGGCTTCCACCTTGTCCATGGCCTTGACGATGGCTGACATGCCAACGGCGCCGGACCGGGACCCGTAGGTGCCCATGCCGAACTGAACCTTGTCGGTGTCGCCGTGAACGATGGAGACGTTTTCCAGCGGCAGGTCAAAGCGTTCCGCTACGATTTGAGCGAACGTGGTGGCATGGCCCTGGCCGTGGGAATGGGAGCCTGTCAGCACCTCAATCGTCCCAACGGGGTTCACGCGGACCTCCGCGCTTTCCCAAAGACCGACGCCTGCGCCGAGCGACCCGACCGCTGCCGACGGCGCGATGCCGCAAGCCTCGATATAGTTGGAATAGCCCAGACCCCGCAGTTTGCCGCGCGCAGCACTTTCGGCTTTGCGCGCTGCGAAACCTGCCACATCCGCTGCCGCTTTGGCTTGGTCCAGGTTGCCCGAGAAATCGCCCGAGTCATACGCCATGATGACCGGTGTCTGGTGCGGAAATTCCTGCACAAAGTTCTGGCGACGCAGCTCTCCCGGATCAACACCCAGTTCGCGTGCGGCCGTTTCCATGATCCTTTCAACCAGATAGCAAGCCTCCGGCCGTCCGGCGCCGCGATAGGCGTCCACCGGCACGGTGTTGGTGTAGACTGCCTGCACATCGCAATAGATGTTGGCGATATTGTACTGGCCGGACAAAAGCGTCGCGTAGAGGTACGTCGGCACGGCAGAGCTGAAGAGGCTCATGTAGGCGCCGAAGTTGGCCTTGGTGTTTACCTTCAACCCGACAATTTTGTTGTTGGCGTCAAAACCGATTTCCGCCGTGGACACGTGATCGCGACCGTGGGCGTCCGTCATGAACGCTTCTGACCGGGTGGAGGTCCATTTGACGGACCGGCCGGTTTTCATGGACGCCCACAGGCAGGTGATTTCTTCAGGATAGATATAGATCTTGGACCCGAAGCCGCCGCCCACATCGGGCGCCACCACGCGCAGTTTGTGCTCTGGCGCCACTTGGTAGAACGCACTCAGCACCAACCGCGCAACGTGCGGGTTCTGGGAGGTGGTGTAGAGCGTGTAGTGTTCGTCCGATGGCTTATAGGTGGCCACGGCCACGCGGGGTTCCATCGGGTTGGGCGACAGGCGGTTGTTGGTGATGTCCATCCGCGTCACATGCGCGGCACCTGCA
>JBCCET010000034.1:0-35893 GCA_039030095.1 Pseudomonadota bacterium
GTGCGCCGTGCGCAGGCGCTTGGCGAACCACGGTTGGCTCTTGTGCGCCGGGCTTGGGATGACAAAGCCAAGCGGCTGAAAACTGTGATCACAATTGATGAAGTGCGTAAGCTGAAGTCCTTTTTCGCGCTGTCTGCGGCAGACGGTGGCTGGCGTGTGGCCATTGTGGATGCCGCAGATGAAATGAACCCTTCCGCCGCCAATGCATTGTTGAAGATACTGGAAGAACCACCTGAAAAAACAGTGCTTTTATTGGTTTCGCACCAGCCTGCGCGATTGCTGCCGACAATAAGGTCGCGCTGCCGCGCATTGCGGTGCATGCCGCTTTCATCGGAAGATCAGGCCGCCGCCTTGGCCCAGTCAGGCCACCCGCCAGGCGATGCGGCGGCGGCAATCGCAGAGCTTTCTGCCGGGTCGGCGGGGGCTGCTATTGCGCTGATTCAAAACGACGGGGGCAAACTCTACGAACGCCTTTTGGGACTGCTTGCCAATGCCCCAGGCAGTGATCGAGGCGCTGCCATCGCGCTTGCAGAAGGCTGTGTGGGGGCGGCCAACTCAGAACGCTACGGGCTGACACTGGTATTGATAGACCTGATGCTGACCCGCCTGGCTCGTTTTGCAGCCCTGCAACCTTCCATCTGGACAGAAGCCGCCCCACAAGAAGCCCGCATTTTCGCCCGCCTTGCCCCGGGCATAGGCCACGCCCGCCTTTGGGCCACACTCGCCGCTGACCTTTCCGCGCGCACCGGGCATGCCCGCGCGGTAAACATTGACCCAGCCAGCGTGGTTTTGGACGCGCTTTTGGCCATTGATACACGCTTGAAAGAGGCCGCTTAAAGCACACGCATGAAACCAGCGCATCCGCGTTTCGCAAAGCGTTCTAGCGCCTTGCCCCGCCGGGGTTTCCCGGCTACCCACGGGGCCATGACCACACCTGAGATTACTGACAGCCATTGCCACCTCGATTTCCCGGATTTTGAGGGCCAATTGGATGCCGTGATCGCGCGCGCGGCACAGGCCGGCGTGACCCGGATGGTCACCATTTGTACAAGGCTGCGCAATGAACCAAGCGTCCGCGCCTTGGCAGAAGCACACGCGCCGCTCTTCTTTGCCGCAGGCACCCACCCAATGAGCGTAGCAGATGAGCCGATGGCTACTGTGGAAGAGCTTGTCACCATTGCGCGCCACCCAAAATGTGTGGGCATCGGGGAAAGCGGGCTCGACTACCACTACACGGCTGAAAGCGCAGAAGCTCAACGCCAGTCCCTGCATGTCCATATTGAAGCCGCGCGCGAAACCGGCCTGCCGTTGATCATTCATGCACGCGACGCCGATGAAGACATGGCACGCATTCTGTCAGACGAACATCGCGCCGCACCTTATACCTGTGTGATGCATTGTTTTTGTTCAGGCGCGGCGCTAGCACGCACCGCGCTCGATTTGGGCTTCATGCTTTCGATGTCCGGCATAACCACATTCAAGAACTCCCAAGACCTGCGTGACATCTTTCGTGCCGCCCCGCTGGACCAAATTTTGGTGGAAACCGACAGCCCCTACCTCGCGCCTGTACCCAAGCGCGGCAAAACCAATGAACCAGCCTACACCGCTCATACTGCGCGTGCGGCGGCGGAACTTTACGGCCTCGACTACGCCGGCTTTGCGGCCCAGACGCAGGCCAACTTTGATCGTTTGTTCTGGAAAGCTGCCCGTTGGCAGGCGGCCGCCTGATGGCAGAGCTGCGATTTACTATCCTGGGATGTGGATCTTCCGGCGGTGTCCCACGGCTCGGTGGGAACTGGGGCGAATGTGACCCTGATGAGCCCCGCAATAGGCGTCAACGCTGCTCTATGCTAGTGGAGCGGATAACGCCCGACGGCACCACGACCGTCTTGATCGACACATCGCCGGATTTGCGCAACCAACTACTGACTGCAGGCGTCGGGGCGCTCGATGCTGTGATCTACACCCACGACCACGCCGACCATGTGCACGGCATCGACGATTTGCGCATGATCGTCTTTAACATGCGAAAACGCCTGCCTATCTGGGCTGATGCCGCCACGCGCGAAACCCTGGCGAAACGTTTTGGCTATACCTTTGAAGAGGTTCCGGGCCGGGGCTATCCCCCGATCCTGGAAATGAACGACATGACAGGCCCTGTGACTGTGGACGGTGCTGGCGGGAAAATCACGCTGACACCTTTCTTGGTTGAACATGGGCCCATTATGGCCAACGGCATTCGCGTGGCCGGGCTGGTTTATCTACCAGATGTGTCCGCCATGAACGATAACGCCGAGGCGGTTTGCGCGAACCTCGACATAATGGTCATCGACGCCCTGCGCCGGGCGCCGCACCCCACCCACTTCCATCTCGAAGAAGCGCTGGGTTGGGTTGAGAAACTGGCCCCCAAACGCGCGGTTCTGACCAACCTGCACAACGATCTCGACTATGCCACGCTTGAGGCGGAAACCCCCTCCCATATTACCCCGGCTTATGACGGGATGCAGCTGACGCTGGCGGATTAGCCATGTTCGACATACTTGAAATCGTCCTGCCGGTGTTCCTGATTGTGGGCGCGGGTTACACCGCAACGCGCCTGGGACTATTTGCTGAGGTATTCGCAGACGGGTTGATGCGATTCACCCAGACCTTCGCAATCCCGTGCCTGCTGTTCCTTTCAATTGCCCGGCTAGACTTGGCCACGGTGTTTCAACCCGACATCCTTTTGACGTTCTACACCGGCTCCGCTTTGATTTTTGTGATCATGACTGTGGTTGCACGCACAGCCTTCCGCCGTCGACCTGGGGAGGCCGTGGCCGTCGGCTTTTGCGCGCTCTTTGCCAATTCAGTCCTTCTGGGCATGCCCCTGGTAGAACGCGCGTTTGGGCAGGCCGCCCTTGCCCCGGTGGTGGCCATCGTCTCAATCCACGCGCCATTTTGTTATGCGATTGGCATCACCACCATGGAATTTGCCCGCGCCGATGGACGCGCGCTGCCAGAGACATTGAAAATTGTGGTCAAATCCATGTTCTCCAACGGGCTTATGATCGGGATCCTTGCCGGGTTTGTTGCCAACCTGACGGGGTTCACCGCCCCCGGTCCGCTGAACGCCGCCCTGCAGATGATGGCCAGCGCAGCCCTTCCAGCCGCACTGTTTGGTCTCGGCGGTATCCTGGTGCGCTATGGTCTCAGCACAAACCTTGGTGAACTGGCAGTCATCGGCGGCCTGCGCTTAATCGTGCACCCCTTTGTGGCTCTGGTCCTGGCCACCCAAGTGTTTGACCTTCCCCCGGTCACCACCATGGCCATCGTACTGACAGCCGCCATGCCGCCTGGCGTGAACGTCTACGTGTTCGCCAACATGTATGACCGGGCCAAAGGCACCGCGGCCGCGTCTATCCTGACATCAACCGTGGTTGCAGTTGTGTCAGCGACGATCTGGCTCGCCATTCTGAAAACCATCTTAACCTGACCCCCCTTCCTTTGTTGGGAAATATCCCGGGGGTCCGGGGGCTGGCCCCCGGATTCGGAGCGGAGCGACCTTTAGGCGTGCGGCACAGCCGCTCAATTTGCCACACACCCTTGATTACGCCGTCCTGACCGCGCTATCCACGCCGAACCGGAACCGGAACGGGCAGACCTCTTGGCACGCAAAGGCTATCATCACGGCAATCTGCGCGAGGCGCTTGTGACGGCCACGATCGACCTGATCCGTGAAAAAGGCCCCACGGGCTTCACCATGGCAGAGGCCGCCAAACAGGCCGGCGTGTCCGCCGCCGCGCCATATCGCCATTTCGCCGGGCGCGATGAACTGATCGCAGAGGTTGCGCTGCAAGGTTTTGAGATTTTTGCCGACCTGATGGAATATGCGCGCACAAAAGGGGATCCCTCGCCCTTGTCCGCGTTTGAAGCTGTGGGCCGCGCCTATTTGGCATTTGCGCGCAAATACCCCGGCCACTACATTGCGATGTTCGAAAGTGGTGTACAGGTCACCTCTAATGCGGACCTGAACCAAGTGGCGTCGCGCGCGTTCAACAGCCTGACCGAAGCGGCAGAAGATCTGGTTGCTCACCTACCCGCAGACAGCCGTCCTCCGGCGTCTATGGTCAGCAATCATATCTGGGCAATGTCCCACGGTGTTGTCGAACTTTTCGCACGCGGAGAACGTACAGCACGGTCTCCGTTCCGCGCAGAGGACCTTCTAGAAACCGGCATCGGCGTCTATCTGCGCGGTTTGGGCGCAATTAAATAACTTATTATCAATGGATTGTCGAAATTCCGGCGAAAATTCACAACTCTATCTTGACCCAGCTGTTGACGACCTTATCTATGTTAATGTAAATAACATTCACATTCAGAGTTCCCAGAAAGGACCCTTACCAATGAACACGACTTTCGAGCAAACCTCCCCCGCGCAACCACAGGGCTGGTTTCGCACGGCCGAGCGCTGGCTCGACGAACGCGGCAAAGGCGCGTGGATCGCGGCCATGGTGCTGGGCTTCATTTTCTTCTGGCCCGTGGGCCTCGTAATCCTGTTTTACATGATTGCCACATCAAAGTTCTCTGGCAACTGCGCCAGCGCACGTAAGTCTTTTGGCGCGAGCCGTATGCAGGCCTCCGGCAACTCCGCCTTTGACGCCTACCGCGAAGAAACGCTGACGCGGCTCGAAGAAGAACAAGCCGCCTTTGAAACCTTCCTCAAACGCCTGCGTGAGGCACGCGACAAGTCAGAGTTCGATCAGTTTATGGACGAACGCGCGAAAGAGATCAAAGACACCCGCGCATCTGACAAAGACGCCGAGTAAGACACCCAGACCGCAGGCCGATCCCCCTCTCCCCATCCCCAAGGCCTGCCGCCCTGCCCTTCCCCAAGGGCGGGGCCATTTCATGAGAACCGCACACATGACCGCCCATTTCCCCGACCCCCATCTTGATGCGCAATTCTACGACGGCGTACCGATCAAACGTTTCCTGGCCTGGATCATCGACGTGGTTGTGGTGTTTGGTCTGGTCCTGACCGCACTTTTGTTCACCTTTGGGCTTATCTCGCTGATATTCCCGGTGGCCATGTTCGGTCTAAATCTGGCCTACCGTATCTTCTGTCTTCAGAAATGGTCGGCAACGCTGGGCATGCGGACCGTGGGGATAGAACTGCGTGGCAGCGACGGTAATCGCCTGGATCTCAGCCAATCGGTTTTTCATACCCTGGTTTTTGTCGCCATATTCGCGTCCCTGATTGGCGCATTGGCCAATATGATCGTCATTCTGGTGACCGACCGAAATCAGGGGCTTCATGACCTGATTTTAGGCACTGTGGCCATAAATCGCCCGGCAACATCTCTTTAACGCAACGCGCGTTGCGTGCTTGCCGGAAAAACGAGGCCGGGTTAGGGTCACGTTAACACCTTATCAGCGCAAGTCCGTTTATGCGTCATACGCTTCCTCTCGCCCCGCAGTTTTATGTGACGGCCCCCCAAACTTGCCCGTACCTTGATGGACGGGTGGAGCGGAAGTTGTTTACCGCGCTGCAGGGTGATCATGCGGCCCTTCTAAATGACCACCTGTCACGGCAGGGCTTTCGCCGGTCGCAAAACGTGCTTTACCGGCCGTCATGCGCCGACTGCAACGCATGCCTGTCCGCGCGTATCCGTGTAGCGGATTTCAAACCGCGCCGACGCCATCGCCGGGTGATCAAGAAAAACGTCGACCTGGCCCGCACCGCCACCAGCCCCTGGGCCACGGAAGAGCAATATGAGCTGTTCCGCAGATACCTGGAAACCCGCCACGCTGACGGCGGCATGGCGGACATGGATGTCTTTGAATTTGCCGCCATGATCGAAGAAACGCCGGTCCGGTCCCGCGTCGTGGAATATACTGGCAAAGACGAAAATGGCCGGGATGAACTGACGGCCGTGTGCCTGACCGACGTGCTCGAAGACGGGCTGAGCATGGTCTACAGCTTTTTTGAGCCATCCATGCCCGAACGCTCCTTAGGCACATGGGTTATCCTAGACCATATAGAAATCGCGCGGGACGCGGGCCTGCCTTATGTCTACCTGGGCTACTGGGTCCCCGGCAGCCCCAAGATGGGCTACAAAGCCAAATTCGGCGCGTTAGAGGTGTTCTTTGCCGGCGAATGGCAGCGCCTTGAAAACCCCGAAGCGTTCCGCCCGGACACCCACCCATTGGCGAGCGAACCAATCCCCGAACAGGTGGCCAGCATCAGCCTGCCAGACGTGCTGGCGAAGGACTAACATGCGTTTAGGAAGTGGCAGCTAATCAATCCACTTCGCCATGAACACATGGACATTCACGAAAGCAGAAGTAGCGCCCAGATCTGAGGCGTCTTAGGGTCAGCCCAAGGTCAGTGCTCGCAAGTTTATCTGATCTATCCCGGGATAGCGGCTCAGGCCTTACTGACTTTCGTCGGGACACCAAAAGTGGATAAAGCCGCCTCGATTATCGGTGCATCTAGGAACCGTTTCCTGAATAGCTTGCTTGGCGACAATTCCCAAAACCGATTGCAGCGCCTTACTGTCGTCGGCGGTTAAAAACACACCTCCGGTGTTTTCAGCGATACATAGCAGGGCTGATTTTTGCTTCTTGCTCAGTGCCAGTCCGATCAGATTGACCTTAAAAGAGATATTCTCGTTCTTCAGACGTGTTGCCAGTGCGCATAAATCCAGCACTTCATCACAACTCTCCTGCCCATCAGACACCAAAATCACGCTGCCCTTTTCACCGTTCAACAGGCCTGCTGCAATCTCCAGCGATTTCGCTATCGGGGTATGGCCGTATTCACGGGTTTGAAGGCTGGCGACCTGCGACAACAGATGCGTTTTGGCATTAAGCAAAGGCGCCGGACGCACCATCAGGTCAACCCAGCACCCGTCATAAAAAGACACCAATCCCACCTGATGATCCGGTGCGTGTTGGGACGCCTCTTTGACAATTTTTGTAACCGCGCGCTTTGCCGCATCAAGCCTGGTGCCGTCGCCAAGTCTGTTCGCCATAGACGCCGACGCATCAAGAACAATGATCGTGGATTGCTTATCCTCTGACGCGTGAGAAACCGATGTCGAAACGACCAGAACCACGGCAAAAATGGTGATCGCAAAGAACTTTCTAATGCATCCTTGAAGAACCATTGAGTCGTGTAGTTCCGTTGCTGGCTAGTGTAATGTTAACCTGCAAAGATTGAAGTTTTCCTACCAACCACCATAGCTATGATTCTAAGCGATCTCACGATCCCGGAAACCTTTCCACGACTTCAAGATTTTGCCGACGGCAAGCTGCCAAAATCGACGGAAAACGCCCGTAATTTTGCTTTTGATGCAGATATAGTTACAGCAAATAAACCGAATTGTTCAGTTTTTTTGAAAGTGGCGCGGTTGACGGGGCTCGAACCCGCGACCCCCGGCGTGACAGGCCGGTACTCTAACCAACTGAGCTACAACCGCGCGTGAGGGGTGATCTACCGCCCGCTATTCGCCCCGTCAAGCGTATTGCTTCGGGTTTTTGCGTAGATTGTGCATGGCCTCAAATTAGAGATGGTCAAAGGCCCATTCGTTGTAGCCTTCCTCCCCGCGATACCAGGGCACGCGCTGTCCTGCCGCCTCTCCGTGGTTCCAGCGGGTGGGCGCGCCCTGCCCCATTGCCGCGCGGATCAGGATGCGTCTTTGCTGGCTCAGCTTGATCTCTGCCGTCAGGCGGTCGGCGTCCCATTTTGCCGCGGCCTCCGCCCGGAAAGCGGCCAAAACATCTGCCGCGGCTGCATCATGCACGCGGTTTGACTGCTCGACCGGGTCTGCTTCCACATCAAACAACATTTCCCCATCTTCTGACGATGTGATGTATTTCCACGGGCCGCGGCGGATCATCAAAATGGGCGAGGGTGTTGATTCGGCCAGGTATTCCGCGAAAACGGCCCGATCGTCATCCTCCGCCCCACCGTTTAACAACGGCGTCAGGTCATGGCCTTCCAGTGGCTCCGGCGAAACGGGGGCATTGGCCAGGCCCGCAAAGGTCGGCAGTAGATCGACCAGCGAGGCCAGCGTGTTCACCCGCCGCTGGGCCAACCAAGGCGCGTTAAAAATCAAAGGGATCCGCAACGAGCGTTCAAAGAAGTGTTTCTTGAACCACATACCCCGCTCACCCAACATCTCACCGTGATCGGCGGTGAAAGCGATCATCGTCGTTTCCGCCAGCCCAGCTTTATCAAGCGCATCCAGAACCCGCGCCACAAGGCTGTCGATATAGCTGACGGCCCCGTAGTAGCCGCGAATGGCCGTGTTGATCTCCTCATCCGAAAACTCCACGCCCCACATTCCGAAATCTTTCAGGATGCGCAGGGAATGGGGGTCATGTTCCGCTCCGGACAAGGGACCCACGCGCGGCCCTGGCAAAGGCTTTCCGTCATAGAGGTCCCAAAACTCCTGCCGGCACAGGTAAGGCTCATGGGGATGGGTGTAGCTGACTTGCAGGAAAAACGGCTGATCCGTTGCCGCTGCACGGTGGTAGAGATGGCGCACCGCTGCCTCCGTCACCAGATCGTCGAAATCGAGCTGTTTTGAATGGCGGCAAACACCTGCGATGCGGACGGATCGGGGGTCGTTTGTGTCGCGTTTGCCTTCATCACCCCAGTTTGGCACCCAGGCAAAGTCTGCGGGATATAAGTCCGGGGTCAACCGTTCTTCGAAACCGTGGTGCTGATCTGGGCCGATGAAGTGCATCTTTCCCGACAGTGCCGTGTGGTAGCCCGCTGCGCGCAAATAGTGGGCGTAGGTAGGTACGCTGGCAGGCAATTCAGCGGCATTGTCAAACGCGCCGATATTGGAACACAGCTGCCCCGCGGCCATAGATGCACGCGACGGAGAACACAGCGGAAAGTTGCAATAGGCGCGGTCGAACACCACGCCTTGCGCTGCCAACCGGTCGAGTGTCGGCGCGTGGCAGGCAGAATTCCCGTAAGCCCCCAAAAACTCAGCGGTCAATTGATCCACCTGGATGAAAACGATGTTTGGCCGGTCCATTTCGTGCTCCATAGCTACTACGGATTGGTGGCGGATATACCTAATGCCTGCAAGCCCTGTGACTGCTTGGTCGCAATCCTGTTAATTGGCCTCCAAAGTCGGGGGAGGTTACCGGGCCGGCGCGTTGCGGGGTGGCCACCATTTGTTGTGATTTTGGCACAACGGCTTTTCAGCTTTGGATCTAGCACAACCAGAGACAGGGCACCTGCAGCCTTCTTGTTGCAAAACCCCGTGTATGTTAAGCTTTGGTCACTGACGCGGCCTACGCAAAACGTGGCACGCACTTGAATTCAGAGTAAGTCACAGACCCTTTTCTGAAAACCTAAAGGGGGAAACCAATGTCCAAATTGCTGATGTTCACATTGGCGCTATCTGCCGTTTTATCGGCTTGCACACCCATAGTGTCACCAACATCTTCTAACATCCGAATTTATTCCGTCGGAGGCCACGACATTGCGGTGGCGGATTCCGAACTGGAGAACAGGTATGTGTCGTATCACAACTCAGCGTCGGAGCGTACCAAGACCGGCGATGACTTTCTGACTAGAAATTTGGAAGCGATCAAAATCGCCTCAAACTGCCAAGACATAAGATTGATAAGCAATACCAATGGCAAGACCGAAGCCATTGCGGAGTGTTGATTTAAAAAACTGCAAACGTTTTGGCGGCTTTCGCGTTGAATTTAACACACGTCGTGGTCGTGGGCGAACGCGGGAGATGCTGTTGAGTTGCCTGCTTTGCTTTAGGCTAATGCCACAGGCTTTTCACAGGGTGCTCTAGGTACCCTGTAAGAATGAAGCGTCCCACACGGCTTTGCACTCCGCAGGCTCTGGCAAGCAGAACATGTCGATCAGGCTCGTCCAAGACATATATGTCAAATCTACAAAGAGGGGAATGGTGGGTGATGAGAGACTCGAACTCCCGACATCTTCGGTGTAAACGAAGCGCTCTACCAACTGAGCTAATCACCCTGAGTGCGCGCGTCTTATCGTGTCAGGCAGGGCTTTGACAAGCGATAATACGCATCGTGCGGCGGGTTATTCCAACAGACGTGTCTGGCCGCCGCTCACATGGTAAACAACGCCCTGTCCGCCGCTTACATTTGCATAGTTTGAAGGGCTTTGGCCGGTGGCCAAACAGCGTATCACGCGGGAGGTGATGCCATGGGTCACAACAACTGTGGGTCCGCTGACATCTGCCAGAAACGCCTCCACCCGACGCGCCAGCCCTGAGATATGTTCGCCGCCCGGTGCAAAGTCATACCAGGCCAGCGGGCCACGCGCTGTGGCATCAGGCCGCTGGGCCAAGATTTGTTCTTTGGTGACACCGGTCCAATCGCCCACATCGATCTCTGCCAACCGGGCATCTGTTGCCACATCAGCCCTGCCGGATGCGATTTGCGCTGTGGCCATGGCACGTCCCTGTGGGCTGGAAACCCAGTCCCAACCGTCTACGTTAAAGTCTTGCAAAATTTGCCCCTGCCTTGCGGCTTGGCGCCGTCCAGTATCCGTCAGCGGACTGTCCAGAGTGCCTTGCATGCGCCCGACCCTGTTCCATTCAGTCTCGCCATGACGCAGCACCAAAAGATCGGGCAATTGTGCCATCAAAGTCTTCCTTTGGGGTAATGCGGGTGCATTGGGGGAAAAATTCGCGACAACGCATTAGCGCCGCCGACATTTTCTGTGAACGGAACGCTTTGCAACTGATCTCGTTGCCCGTTTTCAAGGCGCTCCCTACCACAGGGTTTGCCCCCACAAAGCGGTCCGAAGGTTTATTCTGCTGCTTCCGCCGGTGCTTCATCCTCTTGCTTCTGCTTTTGCAGAACCAAGCGGTGGATCATCTTGACCGTATCCCCTTTGGACTTGTCGATTGTCCGCACTTTTCCAAGCGGGGGGAGTTGCAGGTCTTTGCCTTCAGCCAAACAGGTGTGCAGATAAGCAAGCGTGGCATCCACGGCTTCGCGCACTTCGCGTTTGCGCAGGCCTGTGGACACAGTCACATGGTTATAGACATCCCGCTTGCGGATAAGATCGGCGCGCTGATCCGTTTCGGTTTCCGCATCAGCCACTTCAGCGGTTTCCTCAACATCAGTAACCGGTTCAGGAGTTTCATCCTTGTTCGCCATTTTCTTCCCTCTGCTCGTTGTCCGTTGGCACCACCCTAGCGGGTTTTGTTTTGAAAATTAATAACCGGCAGCAAGTTTTTTATTGGCTCTCTGGCAAAACCAAATAGAAACGGGCGCCGCAGGTGGATACCTGCGACACCCGAAGTCATTTTCGCTCGATCAATGGGTAACGGAGCTTGTCCCGCCTTCCGGCTTTTCAGCCAGGGCAGCGGCCGCTGCAGCCGCTTCTTCGGCTGCTTCGTCCCATTCGATGGCTTCCGGCGTTTGGGTCAGGGCATGGCCCAAAACTTCCCGAACGGTGGATACCGGGATAATCTCCAGACCGTCTTTCACGTTGTCGGGGATTTCCGGCAGATCTTTTTCGTTGTCTTTAGGGATCAGCACCAGCTTGATTCCGCCGCGCAACGCCGCCAGAAGTTTTTCCTTCAAACCTCCGATTGGCAGCACATTGCCGCGCAGCGTCACCTCACCGGTCATGGCGATGTCCTTGCGCACCGGAATGCCTGACAGCACAGACACGATAGACGTCACCATGGCGATCCCGGCAGACGGCCCATCTTTCGGGGTAGCGCCTTCGGGGACGTGCACGTGGATGTCGATCTTTTCAAAGGTCGGCGGTTTCACCCCGATATCCGGGCTGATCGACCGCACGTAAGAGCTGGCCGCATCGATGCTTTCTTTCATCACATCGCCGAGTTTGCCGGTGGTTTTCATCCGGCCCTTGCCGGGCAGTTTCAGCGCCTCAATGGACAGCAGATCGCCGCCCACTTGCGTCCAGGCAAGTCCGGTCACCACTCCGACCTGATCTTCTTCTTCAGCCAGCCCGTACTTGAACCGCTTCACTCCCAGGAAATCTTCAAGGTTGTCGGCGGTCACTTCGACGGTTTTTTCCCTGTCCTTGATGATTTTTGTCACTGCCTTACGGGCAAGTTTGGCGATTTCACGCTCCAGGTTCCGAACGCCCGCCTCGCGAGTGTAGGTGCGGATCATTTCCTGCAATGCATCGTCGCTAAGTTCGAACTCGTTTTTGCGAAGTCCGTGGCCTTTAAGCTGTTTGCCAATCAGATGTCGCTTGGCGATCTCGGACTTTTCGTCTTCGGTGTAGCCCGCCAGCGGAATGATCTCCATCCGGTCCAGAAGCGGACCCGGCATGTTGTAAGAGTTCGCGGTCGTCAGGAACATCACGTTCGACAGGTCGTATTCGACCTCCATGTAGTGGTCCGTGAAGGTGGCGTTCTGTTCCGGGTCCAAAACTTCGAGCATAGCAGACGCCGGGTCGCCGCGGAAATCCTGGCCCATCTTGTCGATCTCATCGAGAAGGATCAGCGGGTTGGTGGTTTTCGCCTTTTTCATCGACTGAATGATCTTGCCCGGCATGGAGCCGATATAGGTGCGCCGGTGACCACGAATTTCGCTCTCGTCCCGGACACCGCCCAGAGAGATACGGATGAACTCGCGGCCCGTTGCCCGTGCGACAGATTTACCCAAAGAAGTTTTACCCACGCCCGGAGGTCCCACAAGGCAAAGGATCGGGCCTTTCAACTTGGCCGACCGTGCTTGCACCGCAAGATACTCAACGATACGTTCTTTAACCTTTTCAAGGCCATAGTGATCCGCATCCAGGATATCCTGGGCCTTGTTGAGGTCCTTTTTGACGCGGGATTTCTTGCCCCACGGGATAGACAGCATCCAGTCGAGGTAGTTGCGCACCACCGTGGCCTCAGCAGACATCGGTGACATCTGCTTGAGTTTCTTCAGCTCCCCTTCGGCCTTTTCTTTGGCCTCTTTGGACAGCTTGGTCTCTTCTATCTGTTGCTCCAACTCCGCGATTTCGTCGTGGCCGTTGTCGCCGTCGCCCAACTCCTGCTGAATGGCCTTCATCTGCTCATTCAGGTAGTACTCTCGCTGGGTCCGTTCCATCTGCGTTTTGACGCGCGATTTGATCTTTTTCTCAACTTTCAGGACGCTGAGTTCGCCCTGCATCATGCCAAAGACCTTTTCCAGCCGTTCCGCCAGATCCAGGGTCTCCAGCAACTCCTGTTTTTGGTCCACACGAACGTTCAGATGCCCTGCGACTGTATCAACAAGCTTCTCGGGCGTATCCGCCTCGCCCACCGCAGAAAGTGCCTCTTCAGGCACGTTCTTGTTCAGCTTTGAATAGCGCTCAAATTCTTTCTTCACCGCGCGGACCAGCGCCTCAACCGCTTTTGGGTCGCTGTTATGTTCTTCGAGCATATGCGCTTCGGCTTCGAAGTAGCTTTCATTTTCGATGAAGGTATCAATTTCCACCCGCGCCTGGCCTTCGACCAACACTTTCACCGTGCCGTCCGGCAGCTTCAAAAGCTGCAAGACACTGGCCAGAACGCCGGTGCGATAGATGGTGTCGGTGGTCGGCTCGTCCTCGGACGGGTCGATCTGGGACGACAGCAAGATTTCCTTGTTGTCATTCATCACCGCTTCTAGCGCGCGGACCGATTTTTCGCGGCCCACAAAAAGCGGCACAATCATATGTGGGAAGACCACAATGTCACGCAGGGGAAGAACGGGATAAGAAACGCTGCTCGCGTCTGTCATATTTTTTTCCTTGTCTTAGCAGAAGTCCAAGTGCCCCGGCTATCCAGCAACACGCGCGGTCTTCTCTGTTGTCAGCTTCAGATGGGGTCGCCGCGCACTTGCGTCAACCTCACCCTTTAGCGGGTGCGCGCACTGTGCACCCCCAATGCGGCAGGTTCAAGGCCGCAAGCGCCTAAAACGCGTGCAATTGGTTAACAGGGTTCAATGTCTCCCAGCGCGCGTGTCGCATGGAAGTTCACTTCAAAAGCGTTGAAGGTGTCGTTTGCAATTGCGGCACGGATGCCTGACATAAGCTCTTGATAGTAATGTAAGTTATGCCACGTCAGCAGCATAGAGCCAAGAATTTCGCCACTTTTGTGCAGGTGATGCAAATAGGCGCGGGAATAATCTTGGCAGGCAGGACATGTGCAATCGGCGTCCAGCGTTCGCGGATCGTCGCGGTGGCGTGCGTTTCGGATGTTGACTGCCCCGCGTCGGGTCAAAGCCTGACCTGTGCGCCCAGACCGGCTGGGCAGAACACAGTCAAACATATCCACGCCGCGTTTGACCGCGCCCAAAATATCGTCCGGCTTGCCCACGCCCATCAGATAGCGGGGCTTGTCGGCTGGCAGCTGCTCGGGCGCAAAATCGAGGCAGCCAAACATGGCCTCCTGCCCCTCGCCCACGGCAAGTCCCCCGATGGCATAACCATCAAAACCGATTGCGCGTAATGCCTCTGCGCTCTCTCCACGCAAGTCCTCTTCCAGCCCACCTTGCTGGATGCCAAACAGCGCGTGCCCTGGCCTGTCGCCAAAAGCGTCGCGCGACCGCGCGGCCCAACGCATCGACAAGTGCATGCTATTGGCAATGCGGCCTCGGTCAGCGGGCAACGCCGGGCATTCGTCAAAGCACATAACAATGTCAGAGCCCAGATTTCGTTGGATTTCCATCGACGTTTCAGGGCTCAGCAGATGCTCTGACCCATCAATATGGGATTTGAACTTCACGCCGTCCTCGGAAAGCTTGCGCAATTGGGCCAGGCTCATCACTTGAAACCCGCCACTGTCCGTAAGAATGGGCCGGTCCCAGTTCATAAACCGATGTAACCCGCCCAGATTGTGAACACGTTCAGCACCGGGGCGCAGCATCAGGTGATAGGTGTTGCCCAACAGAATATCCGCACCCGTGGCCCGCACCGATTCCGGCATCATCGCCTTAACAGTGGCGGCCGTGCCGACCGGCATGAAAGCAGGGGTCCTGATCCCACCACGCGGGGTGGAAATCGTCCCCGTTCGCGCACGCCCTTGGCGCGCCTCAACTTGAAAGCTAAACTTCTGCGTCATGGACCGGCGTTCTGATACGCCCGGCGCTGCAATTCAAGCGCATAAGCGCGGAAAGGACTGGCATGGCTCAGCAAAGCACCTTCACCCTGGGGTGGGAGGAATGGCTCGCCCTACCCGATCTGGGCCTACCCGCGCTGAAAGCAAAAGTGGACACGGGCGCAAAGACCTCTGCCCTGCATGCCTACAACATCGAACCGTTTGGCAGCAAAGACCGCCCCCGCGTGCGCTTTGCGGTCCGCCCGGACCCGGAGCGGAATGACCGAGAGATCATCTGTTCTGCGGATGTGAAGGCCCGGCGGGAGGTCACATCGTCGAACGGAGAATCTGAGATCCGGTTTGTCATTGAAACCCCGGTCCGTCTGGGCGAACGCACCTGGCCCATAGAAATTACGCTGACCGACCGGGCCACGATGTCCTATCGCATGCTTTTGGGTCGCCAGGCCTTTCCGGAAGGCACGCAGATCCTGCCCGATCAGGCGTTCAGCCAGCCCGAGTTAGACTACGAAGTCTACCGCCGCCGCAAACTGTCTGACGGCGCGCGCCGCCCGCTGCGGCTGGCTATTCTGACGCGCGAGCCTAACAACTATTCCACCCGCCGTATCATTGAGGCCGCCGAGGCCCGTGACCACGCCATCGAGGTCATCGACACCACGCGGTGTTACATGAACATCACCACCCAAAGCCCGGAAATCCATTACGACGGTAAAAAGCTGCCGTTCTTTGACGCGGTGATCCCCCGCATCGGGGCATCGGTTACGGCCTATGGCACAGCCATCGTGCGGCAGTTTGAAACCATCGGCGCTTATTGCGTGAACGGGTCTGACGGGATCACCGCCAGCCGGGACAAGCTGCACGCCCATCAGATCCTGGCCCGCAACCACATCGGCATGCCTGCCACGGCCTTTGCGTCGAGCCCGAAGGACACCAAAAATCTGATCGGCCTGGCAGGCGGCGCGCCCCTGATCGTGAAGCTTCTGGAAAGCACCCAGGGCAAAGGTGTCGTGCTGGCAGAGACATCCAAAGCGGCTGACAGCGTCATTTCTGCCTTTCGCGGACTGAAGGCCAACTTTCTGGTCCAGCAGTTTGTGAAAGAAGCAGCGGGCGAAGACGTGCGCTGTCTGGTCATCGGCGGGCGTGTGGTGGCGTCGGTCCGGCGGGTGGCCCAACCCGGAGAGTTCCGATCGAACCTGCATCAGGGCGGCACCGCCCAGCGGGTCAAGATCACCAAAGAAGAACGCGAAACCGCCGTGCGGGCCGCCCGCGCCATGCGGCTGGGCTTTGCAGGGGTGGACCTGCTGCGGTCGTCTGAGGGGCCGAAGGTGCTGGAGGTCAACTCCTCCCCCGGGCTGGAGGGCGTCGAAAAAGCCTCCGGCCGCGACGTGGCGGGCAAGCTGATCGAAGAAATCGAAAAACGCTACCAACCCGCCGCGCGCAAACGGTAATTGCGTCGGCCCCGGACTTGATCCGGGACAGGTAACACTCCCTTCTAACGCTTGACCCATGCGCCTTGTCGCGCAAGGGTTGAGCCAAGAGGGGCCATGCAAAGACCAAACGACAGCTTAGACACGCTGCGCCGCAATCGCGCGTCTTTTAAGGCGGCCAGTTCCAGCGGGGCGAAGGCTGAGGCTAATCGCGACGCCGAACAGCTCGTCCGGATAGACGCGCTTACGAAAAACGCACGCACGACATGGTTCACTCTGCTGGGTGTGTTGCTCTTTGTCGAAATCACGCTGTTGGGCGTGCGCGACATCGACTTTTACGGCTACGACCGGTCAACCCAGCTTCCACTCCTCGGCGTCTCCATCCCCACCCGCTTCTACTTCTGGACGGCCCCTGCCCTGATGGCGGCAACTTTCATCTACTTCCACCTGTACCTCATCCGCCTCTGGGCTGCGCTGGGGGCGGCGGAGGCCACGGTAAACGGCGGGCCTTTAGGCCGCGCGGTGACCCCGTGGCTCATCACCGACGCCGCCCTCTGGCTGCGAAATTGGCGCAGAAGCGACGGCTGCACCGACGTCCGCCCGCTAGAAGGGTTGGCAGCGCTTTTGAACTTTAGTCTGATATGGGCATTTGGCTTTTGGGTCGGCGCGCACGCCTGGTGGCTATCGGCAACTGCTCGGGACGAATGGATGACGGGGGTTGCAGCCGTAGCACTCGGAGCAATGGTCCTTGCCGGGCTGACAAGCCTGCTACGGCTGTGGCAACATTTGGCTAAGAATGAGCCGCGCCACCGCGGTACAATTGCCTGGTTGGCAGCTATCGCTCTGATCCCCTTCCTGGGGGCATCCACCTATTATCGTACCGTTAATCCGGCGGATTGGATGTCTCGTGAGGGGCACCGACCCGTGTGGAACGAAACCAAACAGGCTATTGAGTGGCGTAAGGTGAAATTCCCGTTTTACGCTGACCGCGAAACTATATTTTTCGAAAGGTTTTTCACGCTGGCTGAGATCGACTTGGAAGGAGAGGATCTTGTCGAACGCCCGGATAACTGGCTGCCTTATTCCATGCTAAGAGAGGGTTTCCGGCGCGACTGGTGCACGCGAACAGGCAATAAAATCTGCGCAGACCTCAGCGAGACCGACGAACAGGCGCTGCACGCCGAGTTCTGGGGCCGCCAGAAGGCTGCATTAGCCAATCTGCGCCGTCCCGATTGGCATGGCCCGGGACGCCCTAAACCAGATTTTCGTGGAGCGAACCTGCGATCCACTTTTTTGGTCGGGCTCGATTTGTCGCTTACGGAGATGGAGAGGGCGGACCTAGCCCGGGCGGAGATGCAAGGGGCGATCCTGAGCCGGGCGAGGATGCAGGAGGCAGACTTGTCCAACGCGAAGATGCAATGGGTAAATCTGAAATCGGCAGAAATGGAGTGGGCTAGCTTGAACAGAGCGGCGATGCAGCGGGCAAAATTGAGAGGCGCAAAGTTGCGGTCAGCGGACCTGAGAGGGGCAGAGATGCAAGGAGCAGATTTGAGCGGCGCTGAGTTGCAGCGGGCAAGTCTGAACAGGGCGGAGTTGCAGGGGGCGGACCTGGAAGGCGCGGAGCTGCAGCACGCGGACTTGAGGCGCGCGAAGATGCAACGGGCGAACCTGAGCTATGCGAGGATGCGGAGGGTGGACCTAAGCGACGCGGAGTTGCAGAAGGCGGACCTTAGTGAAGCGACAATGCAGCGGGCCAATCTGAGAAAAGCGAAGATGCACGGGGTGAAACTGAGCTTATCTTACCTGACAAAAGATGTGAAACTGACAAATGCATCACTCAGCGCGAGTATTAATGATGGCGGCGCGCTCAGGGACGTGGAGCTAACCGACATAAAAATTGAAAGTACACTAGATTGGCGCAATGTCTTTTTGGATGGATCAGTCAAAGGGGCGGACAGGTTGATCGCGGCAATGGGGCTTGACACTGCGCCCTGTCATTGGGCGCTGGATGAGATCCTGAGCGATGCGGAATTTCACGGCCGTTGGCGCGGGTGGTTGGAGCTAAGTGGGTCTTTTCCACGTCTTCATTCTCCCGGTGACCCATTGAACGTCTCTCCAATCCCCCCGCCCGAAGGCTGCACCTGGTACACCGACCCGCTCCCCGGCATGCCAGAACGCCTGGAATAACCCTCCCTTTACCCAACCATTCCACTCACCTATATCTTCGCCAACGACCCAACAAAACCGAGCCACGCCAATGCCCAACGACCAAGCCCCCATGGAAGGCGAACCGCTGATCAAGCCTTCGACTGTGGACCACCCGCTCTATGATGCGGTGACGGAGGCGTGCCGGACCGTGCATGACCCTGAAATCCCGGTGAATATCTACGACCTCGGCCTGATCTATACGATCGAGATTGATGACACGAATGCAGTCAAGGCGATCATGACGTTGACCGCACCCGGCTGCCCTGTGGCCGGGGAAATGCCCGGCTGGGTCGAAGACGCCATCGCGCTGGTCCCCGGCATCCAGTCCGCCCATGTGGACCTGGTGTGGGAGCCGATGTGGGGTATGGACATGATGTCCGATGAAGCGCGGCTCGAACTGGGGTTCATGTAGCGCGATGCCTATCCGCACGACCTGTATCGGCGCCTTTCCAAAGCCGGACTACGTGCCGATCAAAGACTGGTTCCAGGTCGACCTCGGCGCGGCCGATTACGCCGATGACGTGGTGTCGCGCTGGACAGACGACCCCGCCCATGACGCCACTTTTGCCCGCGCCACGGCCCAGGTTGTGCAGGCCCAAATTGACGCCGGGATCCACATTGTTACCGACGGCGAACAGCGGCGCGAGAACTACGTCCACTACCAGTGCCGCCAATTCGCAGGCTTTGACTTCGACAATCTGGAACGCCGCGTGCTGCGCAATGGGGCTTACGACTGCGTCCTGCCGGCCATTCGCAGCCCTGTGGTGGCAGGCGAGCCGGTCCTGCCCCGCGATTGGCGCGAAGCTCAGGCCGCCGCCCGCGACGTGCCGGTCAAAATCACCCTGCCCGGCCCCATGACAATCATGGATTCGACCGCCGACTGCCACTACGACGACCCGGCGCGCCTTGCCCGCGACCTGGCGGACGCGCTCAACGCAGAGGTTCACGCTCTGTCGGACGCAGGCTGCCAACATATCCAGATCGACGAGCCGGTTTTCGCCCGAAAACCGGACGACGCCGCCGCCTTCGGCTTTGACGCGTTGGCCCGCACACTGCACGGCACGCAAGCCACCACCACAGTGCACATGTGCTGCGGGTATCCTGACCGCCTCGACAACCCGGATTATCCAAAGGCTGACCACGCGGTTTATCACGCGCTCGTGGATGCGCTCGACGGGGTGGTTGATATGATCTCCATCGAAGATTGCCACTGCCACAACGACCTGACGCTTTTTGAACGGTTCAAACGCTCTACTGCGGTTGTGGGGTTTGTCGACGTGGCCGTCAGCGGGGTTGAGCCGATAGACGCCATCACCGCTCGCATGCGCGATATCTTGCAGATCTTGCCGCCAGACCGCCTGATTGGCGCGCCTGACTGCGGCCTGGGCTTCCTCGGTACAGATCTCGCCCTTCGCAAATTGAAGAACCTGAGTGTTGCGGCAAACGAAGTCTAACGCTTGAGAAATCGCAATCCCGCCCTTAGGTTAGTTGCAACACTGAAAAAGGTCTGAGCGATGTTCGCCATCCCCGGAAAACAAGCGGTCACTATGACCGACAAAGCCGCCGTTCACATCCGCAAGCTGATGGACAAAGGCAATACAAAAGGCCTGCGCGTAGGCGTGAAAAAAGGCGGCTGCGCAGGCATGGAATACACCATGGACTATGTCGATGACATTGATCCGAACGACGAAGTGGTGGAACAAGACGGCGCACGCGTCATGATTGCACCGATGGCGCAGATGTTCCTGTTTGGCACAGAAATCGACTACCAAACCTCGCTGCTGGAATCTGGATTTGTCTTCAACAACCCAAATGTGTCAGAGGCCTGCGGCTGCGGCGAGTCGATCAAGTTTGAGGGCATGTAGGTGGCAATCTCGGACGAAGAGATCGCCTTCATCCAGGACCTTTTCGCCGATTTGGGCGACATCACAACACGCAAAATGTTCGGTGGGCTTGGCCTCTACAGCGCAGGCAAAATCTTTGCGATAAAAATGGGCGACGGCACTGTTAAGCTGAAAGGGATCGGCGCAATGGCCGAAACCTTTGAGGCCGAAGGGTGGAAAGCCTGGCGATATACCCGCAAAGACGGCGCCGCCAGTTCCATGCCCTATTGGGACATGCCCGAAGCCCTGCTAGACGACCCTGAAGACGCCTGCGCTTGGGCGCGGCGCGCGATTTCACATCTCTAAATTCTTCCTTCGATAGCCGCAAAAATCCCGCCGGATGCGCAAGCCTGCACAAAACGACGTCTTGCAAGGTGTGGGCTCAGGCCCGCCAAATCTCCCAAAATAGGTGTGCCCGCGCCAGCGGGCTCCGTTTGAAAAATAACACGGTGTTCCCACGGACGGCGGACCGCGATAGGTTGCCTGCATCTTACAAACGGACCAACGCATGACTCGTAAACTCGCCGCTGGAAACTGGAAAATGAACGGCCTGAATGCCGCCTTGGCAGAAGTTGAGGCCTTGCATGCCGTGCACCCTGCCCCAGGGTGCGACGTGGCAATCTGCCCACCGGCCACCTTGATGCGCAAAATGGTGGAAGTCTGTGCGCCCATGGCCATCGAAGTCGGCGCGCAAGACTGTCATGAAAATGAGGCGGGCGCCCATACAGGCGACATTTCTGCCTCGATGATCGCAGACACCGGTGCGCGGTATGTAATCCTGGGCCATTCCGAGCGTCGTGCGGCTTATGCCGAATCCGATGCATTGGTGCGCGCAAAAACCCGTGCAGCCTGGTCAGCCGGACTGACCGCCATTGTTTGTATCGGGGAAACCTTGGACGAACGGGAGGCTGCCAACACGCTTGATATCGTCGGCGGACAGCTAGCCAGCTCGGTCCCGGACGGCGCTACCTCCGGCAACACCGTCATCGCGTATGAGCCAGTTTGGGCCATCGGCACCGGCAAAACCCCTACGCTGGACGAAATCGCAGAGGTACACAATTTCATCCGCGACAAGCTCATTCAACGGGTTGGTGCCGATGGAGAAGCCATCCGGGTGCTTTACGGCGGCTCTATGAACCCCTCCAACGTGTCCGACATTGCAGCAGTTGCGAACGTCGACGGCGGACTGATCGGTGGCGCATCCCTTAAGGCTGCGGACTTTGGCGCCATCATTGCTGCGCTCAGTGTGGGATAGATGTCTGACTGGACCATTGTTCCGGTAAGATTCGAGTCCACCTGACGCCGCGATGCGCGTGAACCATCAGGCTTCGAGGTCCACTACTTGCGCGCAATCGACGGGCTACGCGTACATCAGCCAATTAATGTATCCTCGGGCGGGCAATCGCGGTCATAGTGCAGTCGCAGTCGCTGCAATGCGATACGCAGCACAATTTTACCTGACCGGGCGGACCAGCCCATTCGCCGTTCTGCCGTTTCCAGACCTTCCAGAAAACAGCAGCACCGCAAGGCCACGTCCGCCAAGCCAGGGCCAAGCGCTTTTAGCGCGCGAGCGAGCCTGTCCTGAGCAGCACTAAACCCCGCTGCACCGTCAGAGTATTCACCGCGCACGCCGCCTGTCAGAAACTTTTCCCAATTCTGGCCGACACGCGGTCCCATCTGGCTCAGTTCAAAATCTTCGCGCAGCCTGTCTCCTGCTTCTACGAGGTCGCCGGACAGAAAAGTTTTTCCTTCCCGGTCTCTTTTACGAGCCAGCATCGTCAAAGGGCTTTCGCCAAGGTTTACCCTCAACCGTTGCGGCACTTCATCACCTGCCGCCACGCGGCGTTCGCCCCAGATTTTATGCTGTTCAGAAAATGGCGTTGCCTGCGCCGCATAAGGACTGTCTTTTGGCGTTCCAGTTTCTGCCAATGCGCGCTTCAATGCCATGCGGCCCGCATCAGTGATGTTGTAGCAAGACACACGCCCTGACTTTGAACATCGGATCCAGTCGCGCAGAACAGACGACGCCGCCAAATCCGCCCTGACCACTGCCGTACGCGTCTGCTGACCGTCTGGCCCAGTTCGCAGCACAATGGCCTTTTCCATCCCGCCGGAGACCACCAGCACCGCACCGGTTTCTGACATACGACGCAGCAGCAAGCGTTCTTCTTCGCACATGACGGCATTCGGCGTACCTGTCGCCAATGCCAGGTCTTTTGCCTTCGATTGCGCCGCAGCGCGCGAAGCCCCGTTCAGGTATTTATCAAGCACGGGATCATCGCGCATGTTTTCGATCTTACGAATTCGCCGCATGATCGTGGACGGATGCACATTTTTTCCGTGCGCAATCGACCGGATGCTTTTTCCTTGTACTACATGGGCAAGATAACTTGCCGCGGCTTCCTCTAAATTTCCCCTTTTGCTCCCATCGTTGGCCTTTTGGCCCGTAGGATTTTGTCGCACGGTTTCTCCCTCTCGTGAGTTGCAGGCGGTTTCCACTACTTATGGTTGATTTATGAAGCTTTCGTTAAAATTATCCACAAATCAAGCATTTTGTTTCTCATTTAAAAACAATGTATAAGCAACGATCTGTGGATAAGTTAAACACGCAACACGGGAATCTCTCAATTTACGCTCGCATGAGATTCAGGAGGATTTACCGATGACACTCAACATCAATTTGCAAAAACTTCGCCGCCCAAAGTTGCTGGTTCGGGCCGCGCGTATTGGGTTGGAAACCTATAATCCAAAGACATCCCTGCCCCGTATACAATCATCTAACGCCCACGCACGATTGCCACTTTTGATGGATGAAGAATGCGCACTGGAAGAAGAACGTAAATCCGGCGCTGCCACTTACAATGTGCAGGATCACGTCAAAATACTGACTGCTGTGTTGTTTGAAGCCATGAAGCCACCCAAAATGGCTTAACGGGAGATCTGGACCTCGCCCGCGCGGCGGTCAATCTCCACCCCGTCGCGGGTCAGCGTCACTGACCAGCCGTAGGTCCCTTTTGCCCAGCCTCCACGGGGGGCGCGTTTGCCAAAGAAGCGAAAGAACTGCGCCTTGTTTTTGTCTAACCCGTCACCGTCCGGTGTCAGGATTTGACCATCAGGCGTGGTCAAAACCAGGTCCATCTGGTCACCTTTTTGGCCGTTGATTGCCACAGCCCATAAAACGAGCGGCTTTGCCCGAACAGGCAAGATGTCGTCGTAGGTTCCATCCAGCACCGCGCGGTAATCTGGTGCGCCTTCGGCAAATCCGGTTGCGATAACACGGGTTGGGCGCTCTGCTTCTGTTGCGATTGCGGTGTCAGACCAAAGCGGGGCGCCCAGACCTGTCCCGCAAGAGCCCGGTGCTAAATCAGGGGCGAAGGGGTCCACCACCTTATCGTTCTTGCGCATTGTCACATGCAGATGCGGAAATTCAGTCTTTCCCGACAGCCCGACCTGCCCCACAACTTGCCCGGCAATTACCCTTTCACCTTGGCGCACCGTTACCGATCCGCGTTTCAGGTGGCAAAGTTGTGATGACCATCCGTCAGTATGTTCTATCACCAAACCGTTGCCGCATTCGCGCCCGTCGATGGACCCAGGCGCCGGGGTCAAGCTGTCAGCCATCCCATCGCGCATACCGCGCACTCTTCCCGCTGCAGGCGCTAACACGTCCACGCCTGCACGCATATCATTGGTATCGATGCGGAAATCGGTCCCTTTGTGCCCGTCATAGCTGGCCGCCCCACAGGCAAAGTCGCGTACACCGGGCCCAGGATCGTGATCCACGAATTGCTGCAAAAAACAGGTCTCCCCCAGCTTGCAGTCAATCGGAGTGGCTAAATTCAGATCTTCCGCCGCAACAGGGCCGGCTAAAATCACTGCAAAGACACCCGTACGCCACATCACCTTGCCCTTTCGCCGACGACCTTTAGGCTGACCTATCAGACAATCCCTTGATTCCGCCACTGAAAGGCCCGCCCCATGCCGCTTGAGAAGGTTCTCGCCCACATCGACAACGACTTGGACAACGCGCTTGATCGCTTGTTGGAACTATTGCGGATCCAGTCCATTTCCACCGACCCCGCCTTCAAGGCGGATGTGGATGCAGCCGCCGATTGGTTGCGCGACGATCTGGAAACCCTGGGTTTTGATGCGAGCAAACGTGAAACACCCGGCCATCCAATGGTGATTGGTCACCAGGAAGGCAGCGGAACACATGTTATGTTCTATGGCCACTACGACGTGCAACCGGTGGACCCGCTGGACCTTTGGAACACGCCACCTTTTGAGCCGCAGGTAGAAGACACCGCCAACGGCAAGGTGATCCGGGGGCGTGGATCCTCTGACGACAAGGGCCAGTTGATGACCTTTCTGGAGGCCTGTCGCGCCTGGCGCGCGGTAACTGGCAGCCTACCGGCAAAAGTGTCTGTTTTCCTTGAGGGCGAAGAGGAAAGTGGATCACCGTCGCTGGTGCCGTTCATGAAAGAAAACGTAGAAGAGCTGAAATCGGATATCACGCTGATCTGCGACACGGGAATGGTCACGCCAAACACCCCGTCCATTGTCACGATGCTGCGCGGGTTGACCGGGGAAGAGGTGAAGGTGACCGGCCCGCGCATTGATTTGCATTCGGGCATGTATGGCGGCGCGGCGATGAACCCTATTCGCGCACTCTCACGCGCGCTGGCGGCATTGCATGATGAAACCGGGCGCGTGACGCTCGACGGGTTTTACGACGGCGTGGAGGAGTTGTCGCAAAACGTGAAGGCGCAATGGGACCGCACCGATTTCTCGGCTGAGGGTTTCCTGGGCGATGTGGGCCTGTCGAAGCCTGCCGGCGAAGACGGCCGGTCGGTTCTGGAAATGCTGTGGTCCCGCCCAACCTGTGAAATCAACGGCATCTGGGGGGGCTATACGGGCGCAGGTTTTAAAACCGTGCTGCCGTCAGAGGCCAATGCAAAAGTCTCCTTCCGCTTAGTCAGCAAACAAGACCCGCTGCAAGTGCGCGAAGCTTTCCGCGCTCATGTCCGCGCCCATATGCCGGAAGACTGCACCGTTGAATTCACCCCCCATGGGGCGTCAGGCGCCAGCCAAATGGCGCTCGATCACCCGGCTTTTGAGGCTGCGCGGCAGGCGCTGTCCGACGAATGGGAACAAGAGGCCGCGTTTGTCGGCTGTGGCGGGTCTATCCCTATTGCCGGGCATTTCCAAAAGATCGTTGGCACCCAAAGTCTTTTGATCGGTTTTGGTCAGGACGATGATGCCATCCACAGCCCAAATGAAAAATACGACCTGCGCAGCTTTCACAAAGGCATCCGCAGCTGGGCACGCGTGCTGGATGCACTGTAGTTAAAGCAATTCGGGGGAACCCGGAGCCACTTAATCAGCAAGGGATGAAAGCTGCTCAACGCCGACCGGCAGCCCCGCCACGGCGACCGGCAGGTTGTGCGGCGCGATCAATGCCTTCTTGAATGACCGTGGTCATAGGATGGTCTGGCGCCGCATTGCCGTATTCGGTCATGAAGCCTTGCAGCATGGCGCCCATGTCCTCGCCCAACCGGGTGCCGAGTGCCCAATCGAGAAAGATCGTCCGACATTCTTTTTCGCTGATCCCTTCCATCCGATAGGACTCGTAAATCAGTCCACGGGGATCGAAATCCAGGTTTCCTTTCAACGCCATGCCGCCTCCCGCCGCAAACTTGGTCTTTTAGTAGCCATGAACCGCCCCACTGCCAAAGCCAATCACGGCTCAATTTGCAGAATTTGCGACACTGCCTTTGCGTGGTGCGCGCAGGCAAGGTCGGTTTGCTGCAATACTGCGGCCAGATTGGGCAGCTTTGTGAACCGGCACAAGAAGTTGACACCATCCTGACCCAGTTTTTCCGGCTCAAATGCGCCGTCCACTAAAAGGCGTTGGGCCTGTTGCACCGCGCTCAAAAAACGGTGCCCTTCTACCAGCGCCGCAGCTTCAGCCTCCCCCAAAGCCGCGGCAAATTGCGCGCGCGGCGACCGTTCCGACAATCCACCCAATAGGGCTAAGGTCTGTCCCGCAAGTTCCAGGTCCAAAAGCCCGCCCGCGCGGTCTTTAACCTCCCAACCGGTGGCTTTTGCACCTTTGGCAGCCGCTAGCCGCGCGCGCATGTCGCGCACGTCAGCCAGAACCTTTTCAGGATCACGGGGCGAGGCCAAGACCGACCGGCGGATCACTTCGAGCTTGTTGCGCAGGTCCGGGCTGCCCGCCACAGTGCGGGCGCGCGTCAACGCCAAGTGCTCCCAAGTCCAGGCCTGGGTATGCTGATAATCCTCAAAAGCGGCACAAGACACGGCCACAGGTCCCTGACGGCCTGACGGGCGCAGGCGCATATCCACCTCATAAAGCCGCCCTTCCGCCATGGCTGAACTGAGTGCTGTGATCAGCGTTTGGGTAAACCGCGCGAAATACTGTTGCGGGGCAAAGCCTTGGCGACCATCTGCGAAATCTCCACCCACCTCATAAACCACGATCAGATCCAGATCGGATGTGGCCGACATATGTTGTGACCCCAACTTGCCCATCGCCAGAACGGCCACGGATTGGGAAGCGAAGCGGCCATAACGACGTGCAACTTCCGCCTCAACTACTGGGACAAGGGCGCGCAAAACGGCATGGGCAAGTTCCGAATACCCTGCCTCTACCTCTTCCAGATCCGCCATCTGGCGTAACAATAGGACGCCTATGCGAAAGTGCTGCTCTTTTTGCCAGCGCCGGGCCCGTAACAAGGCGTCCTCAAAATCACTGGCCAGCGCCAGTTCAGTCGCCAGATCGTTTTGCCAATCCTGGCTGTTCGGCAGGTCAAAAAAACCGCCGCTGATTACCGCATCGAACACCGCTGTATTGCGGGATAAGTAAGACGACAAGGCAGGCGCCGTAGCGCAGATATCTATCAACAAATCAAGGATTTGCGGATTCGCTTCAAAAAGCGCGAACAGCTGGGCACCGGCTGGCAGTCCCCGCACAAATCCGTCCAGCGCAGACAAAGTCGCCGCCGGGTCGCTGCGCGCGCTGATACGGCGCAATAACTCTGGCCGCAATCTGGTAAAAATCCCGTCCGCGCGCTGGGACCGGAAAGCTGGCAGACCGCTCCAGCTATCCATTACGTCAGCGCTTTCCGGCAGTTCATCTTCCGGCGGGGTTGGACCTTCGGGAGGCATGAAAAAACCGTCGATGATCGTGTTCACAGTCTCCAATCGTGCCTGTTGGTCGGCCACATAGGCTGCGGTGTCCCCCCAGCCCGAAAGCCGGGCCACCTGGTCGAGCGGCTCACCCCCTTGCGGCATTTGGTGGGTCTGCGCGTCGCGTAACATTTGGATGCGATGCTCCGCCTCCCGATGGGCGGTGTAGGCCGCGATCAACGTATCTGACACATCGTCCTGCACCCAGTTTTGTGCTGCCAACGCGCCCAACGCCGCAACTGTGCCGCGTTGGCGAATGGCCGGATCACGGCCGCCGGAAATCATCTGATGGGTCTGGGCAAAAAACTCAATCTCGCGAATACCACCGCGCCCCAGCTTCATATCATGGCCGGGCGCACGGATTGGACCAGTTAATTTTTTGTGCTGTCGGATCGCCAATCGCATGTCGTGGGCATCGCGCAGGGCATTGAAATCCAGGTGGCGGCGCCAAACAAACGGCGTCAGACGGTCCAGAAACGCCTGACCTTCCGCCAGATCACCGGCCGCCGCGCGCGCCTTGATAAAAGCTGCGCGTTCCCAGGTGCGACCCTCCGCCTCATAATACCGCTCAGCCGCATCCATCGGCACGCAGACCGGGGTCACCGCCGGGTTCGGCCGCAAGCGCAGATCGGTGCGAAAAACATAGCCTTCTGCCTGCGGGGCGCTGAGCGTTTGCATCGCGCCCCGCACGATCTTTTGAAAAAGCGCACGGGTGTCTTCGTAGTCAGACGGATCAATCCGGTCCGCGTCAAAAAGGCAGATCAGGTCAATGTCAGAAGAATAGTTCAGCTCCCACGCACCCATCTTGCCCATGGCCAGGGCCACAAGACCTGCCTCAGAGGCGGACTGAAATGGCAGCTTCCTGCGTGCATGCTGGATCGCCACTTGCGCATCCAATGCGCAACCGACCGCCAGGTCAGCAAATCGGGTTAATGCGCCAGTTACTTCGGCCAACGACCAAACACCCCCCAGGTCGCAGGCTGCCAGCAACAACGCTACGCGCCGTTTTGCCTGACGCAACTGCGCTGACGGGTCGCCTTCTTCTGGGATGGATTGCAAAAGACCGTCAAAAGCGGTTTCCGGCGGGAGGCTTGCAGCCTGCGCGAACCATTCAGCCTCACGCGTCAGAAGCCCGCGTAAGTAAGGCGATGACCCGGCCATTCCGTCAGTCAACGGGCGCAGTACACCCGGCAGCGGCAGGTCTTTTGCCATCTCTGGGTCAAGCGGTATCGGCGCGCGGGTTATTCGGTCCATCAACGACATAAGCGGACAGTTGCGCCCCACCGCGCCGGGGTCAAGGCACTTGCACATGCTAAGCTGTCACGACATGAAAGGGCCCATGTCGAAAAGTTTAAAACGTGTGAAACGCGCCGCCGAAGAATTGGGCCTGACCACGCAAGTGGTTGAAACGGCTGAGGCAAAGACCGCTGCAATGGCTGCGGACGCGGTAGGCGTGGATATCGACCAAATCGCCAAATCGATCATCTTTCGTGGCGAAGGGTCGGGGCAAGCAATCTTGTTTCTAACCGCCGGTAGCAACCAGGTGGACGCGGCGAAAGCCTCCGCCCTTGCGGGGGAGCCGCTGGGTAAGGCCGACGCTGCCTTGATCCGTGCCCAAACAGGTTTTGCCATCGGCGGGGTCAGCCCGATTGGACATCTGAACCCGATCCGCGCGTTTATTGACCCTCGATTGGCGGAGTTCGAAGTGATCTGGGCGGCGGCTGGCACGCCACGCCATGTGTTTTCCGTGGCCCCCGACGATCTGGTCCGTGTCACCGGCGCGCAAATCGGTGACTTTACCGTTTGAAACCCCTGCCCTAGTTTAGCGCCAAAGAGTAAGGACACGACCTATGCCAATGGAAGCCAGCGAAATCGAAGCCCTTCTGCGAGAGAGTTTTCCGGACGCGGAGATCCAAGTGTCGGGCCATGACGGCGTGCATATGGCGGCAGAGATTGTGGCCGAGGTGTTTCGCGGCAAAAACCGGGTTGCGCAGCAGCGAATGGTCTATGCAGCCCTAAAGGGGAAAATGGATGGTCCGGCGGGCGAATTGCATGCCCTGGCCCTAACCACCCGGGCACCAGATTGATGCAGGTCGCGCTGCTCCTTTTACCTATAGCTGCTGTTTTGGGCGGGCTTGTGTGGCTGCGGATCTGGTCCGAAAAGCGCGGGCCCCGGCGCGCAAACACGCAAGATCACATCGTCGAACAGCCTGGGTTTGAAAGCGGTCATTCTAGCGTTTACCGGGTGACCCGTGACCCCGTTGCTTACGCCCGGATCTTTCACAAATAACGCGTAGATGTTGGCAGATTGCGCAATCTGATTTCGGGTCCTATATCATAGGCATACCCTCACCGGGCCCCAACACGCCCACATCGGGCAAAGGACATTGCTATGACAGATCAGATGGCAGACACAAACGCCGCAATCCAGGAAACCGTAGACGGCAACGACGTTGTGCTTTTCATGAAAGGCACTGCTAGCATGCCGCAATGCGGATTTTCATCCCGCGTGGCGGGCGTGCTCAACTACATGGGCGTCAGCTATGCCGATGTGAACGTTTTGGCGGACGAAACACTGCGCCAGGGCATCAAAGAATTTTCCGATTGGCCAACCATTCCCCAGTTGTACGTCAAAGGCGAATTTGTCGGCGGCTGCGACATCATCACAGAGATGACCATGTCAGGTGAGTTGGACCAGATGTTCGACGAACAGGGCGTCACTTACGACAAAGACGCCGCAGAAAAGATTCGCGAAGCAAACGCGTAACACCCAGTTTTCGACGAAATTTAGTCGCGGTCAGCCTTTGGCCGCAGCCTCCGCTTTTTCTACCAGCTTTTCGAGCATGGCAACCGCACCATCGCGTTCCGCGGTCAGGGCAGATGTTTGCTCTTCCAGCTTGGCTTCGCTCTCTGACAATTGCGCATTGGCATCCGCCAGAGCGGCCTGAGCTCTGCCGAGCTGGCGTTCCAGCTTTTTAACCCGCTTTTGCGCTTCATTCTGACCGGTATCCACCGGCTGGCCTGCTTTCAGCTTGTCTTCCAGCGATGCAGTTTTGTCAGCCAGCATTAGCCCGGCCATCAGCAGCATGCGGTTTTCCGGCATGCGGCCCAAAGCTTCGTTCAACGCGCTGGCTTCATTGTTCAAAAGCTCTGCCGCGCTTAGCAGGAAATGTTCTTCGCCGTCGCGGCAGGCGACCTCAAATTCGCGGCCACCGATGGATACTTTTACTTCAGCCATTCTGCTCACCCTCTACCAACGGTCTTAGTTGCGCGATCAGGTCATTAATCTCTCGCAGATCCTGTTCGCGTTGCGCGCTCAGTTGCTCAACTTCTGCTTCCAGCGACTTATTGATCGCATCAGCATCTGCCACGTTAGCTTCATTCGCTTTTCGCAGGTCCGCGTTCAATTTTCGCACGTGCTGATTGTATTGCTTGGCCCGGTTGCGATCTTCATAAGCGTCTTCCTGCGCCTTGGTCAGATTTTCGATCCGGCGGTTCAGTGCCGCCATTTCTTCTTCGTCGAACTTGTCCTGATCCTCCGCTTCTTCGCGCAGGCTCGCCAGTTCTTTATTGGCTGATTTCAGCTTCTTATCTGATTTGGTGGCCGTCTCCGTTGCCACGGACAGCGCCTTTTCCAGCTCTCCGACCCGCTGGGTCAAAGCATCCGTGTCGCCGCCACCTTTGCCAATCGCGGCCAGCGCTTGGTCAAACCGCGCCTCCAGTTCTTCCATCGTCGCCATGATTTTCCCTTGCTGCTCCGTCCTTGCCTGGTTGACCGAGAATTATCGAATCGAACCTCTTTTTTATATTTACGCATTTATTCTGAGCGAAAACAATTCACTGCGCATCAAAGCTTATGTAAGCGGCCCAGACCCGCTTGACCACCCCCCCGCGCCTGTTATCACGGGCCCGCAAAAGCCGTTGTTGCCAAGGGGGTTAGACATGGACATCGCAGAGCTCAAGGCCACTCACCCGGACCACTGGAAACAGGCCAATGCAATTCGCATTCTGGCCGCTGACGCGGTCCATGCAGCCGCATCAGGCCACCAAGGCATGCCGATCGGCATGGCCGATGCAGCAACCGTGCTGTTTGAAAAGCACCTGAAATTTGATGCCTCAACACCGGATTGGCCGGACCGCGACCGCTTTATCCTCAGCGCCGGGCACGGCTCCATGCTGCTTTATGCGCTGCTGCACCTTACCGGCTATTCGGACATGACGATGGATCAGATCCGCAACTTCCGGCAGTGGGGTTTTAAGACCGCGGGCCACCCTGAATACGGTCATGCCCAAGGGATTGAAACGACAACTGGTCCGCTGGGCCAAGGCATTGCAAACGCCGTTGGCTTTGCGATGGCAGAACAAGCCATGGCGGCCCGCTTTGGCAAAGACGTGGTGGACCACCACACATATGTAATTGCCGGCGACGGCTGTCTGATGGAAGGCGTCAGCCATGAAGCGATCGGTTTGGCTGGGGCTCAAAAGCTCAGCAAACTGATCGTTCTTTGGGACGACAACAACATCACCATCGACGGTGAGGTCACAATTGCGGACCGCACCAATCAGACCCAACGCTTCCGCGCCGCAGGCTGGCATGTTCAGGCCATTGACGGCCATGATCCGGCTGCCATTGACGCGGCTATTGACGCGGCCAAGAAAGCCAACTCGCCGTCCATGATCGCATGCAAAACCCATATCGCATTGGGGGTTGAAGGTGTTCAGGATACCTCCAAAGGTCACGGATACGCCATCAAAGACGACCAATTGGCGCAAATGCGGGAAGTTTTCGATTGGCCCCATCCGGCTTTCGAAGTGCCTGCAGACGTCGCCACCGCATGGCAAGCGACCGGCGGGCGCGGCGCGGCCGACCGTCAGGCCTGGGAAGGTCGGCTGGAGACATTGAGCGCCAACAAACGCAAAGACTTCGACCGGGTCATTGCGGGCGACCCTTCGCCCCGTTTGGCCGGTGCCATTCGCAAGCTGAAACGCACTGTGGCAGATGAAGCGCCAAAGGTTGCAACACGCAAATCTTCTGAAATGGCGCTCGGCGTAATCAATCCGATTATGAAAGAGATGATTGGTGGGTCCGCAGACCTGACCGGGTCCAACAATACCCTGACTGAGGGGTTGGGCACGTTCCGCGCAGGCGGTCGTCGCGGGCGGCACGTGCACTACGGCGTTCGTGAACACGGTATGGCAGCCGCCATGAACGGCATGGCGCTGCATGGCGGCATCCGCCCTTACGGCGGCACTTTCATGTGTTTCACAGACTATGCGCGGCCATCTATGCGGCTGTCTGCCCTGATGGGCGTGCCCGTGGTTTATGTGATGACACATGATTCCATCGGCCTTGGCGAAGATGGCCCTACCCACCAACCGGTAGAACATCTGGCGATCAGCCGCGCCACTCCCAACACGTACGTTTTCCGCCCCGCCGATACGGTGGAAACGGCAGAGGCGTGGGAACTCGCCGTCACAATGAAAAACGCGCCGTCGGTACTTTCGCTGACCCGCCAAGGCGTTCGCACGGTTCGCACAAAGTACGCGCTCAAAAACCTGACTGCGCAGGGCGGTTATATTCTAGCGGAAGCTACGGGCAAGCGGCAGGTTATTCTGATGGCAACCGGGTCAGAGGTTGAAATCGCCCTCGACGCGCGTACTGCGCTGGAAGCCGAAGGTATCGGCACCCGCGTCGTGTCCATGCCCTGTTGGGAGCTTTTCGCCGAACAGCCAGAACAGTACCGCAAGCGGGTTCTTCCCGGCGGTCCGGTGCGTGTGGCGGTAGAGGCTGGCATGCAGATGGGTTGGGATCGTTGGTTGTCGGGTGAACGCGGCAAACACAACAAATCAGCGTTTGTGGGCATGGAGAGCTTTGGTGCGTCAGCACCGGCAGACGAGTTGTACCGTCAGTTTGGGATCACGGCAGAGGCCGTAGCGGAAAAAGCCAAGTCGCTGATGTAGCGGCTTGCAGACAACGCAGGATGGGGAGCTTTACTTGGTAAAAGCTTCTGGCGGAAAGTACTGCTCCCCTTCCCAAAAATACATTTCTTTTGCGGCATTTATGAGTGCCAGCGACGGAAATGGGCGTCCCAGGGGGCGCCGATCAGCCGCCAGATAAATGCTTTAAGTAAGACTGGTTGGCGTGAAAGGCAGCACGGACCGACAAGCTGTCCAGACCTTTAACAAACGGAGATACCCGATGGCTTTAAAGCTCTATCACTCACCCGGCACCCGCTCGATCCGACCGCTTTGGCTGCTTGAGGAAATGGGGCTGCCGTATGAATTGGTATCCATGCGTTACAGCGGAAAATATTTCGCCTCAGACGAATACCGGGCAATCAATCCAATGGGCAAGATACCCGCGCTCTATGATGGCGACGCGCTGATCATCGAATCCATAGCGATCATGGAATACTTGCTTCAGCGCCACGGGCCGAGCGAATTGTCGGTGGCATCGTCGGATCCTGAATACGCGACCTATCTGCAATGGTTGCATATGGCTGAAAGCGGGTTTGCCAATTATGTGGCTGTCAGCTTTGGCCACAGCACCGGGATCGAACGGTACAAGGTGTCAGAGGACTTCGACAAATACTGCCGGTTCCAAGTCACCAAAGGGCTGGACATGCTGGAAGCCCTGCTTGCCGATCGTGAGTATGTCCTGAAACGAGGTTTCAGCGCGGCAGACATCTCGCTCGGGTATTCGCTTTTCTTTGCAAAGACCTGCATCAAGGCGGAGTTCGGCCCCAATGTAAAAGCCTACTTCAAAACCTTGTGCACCCGCCCCGCATTCCAAAAGGCAATGGCGGATATGGAGCGGCCAAAGTAGTAGAAAGGCGGTCGGCGGCGCGAGGCTTGCTTTTCGGCTGGCCCTGTCACGTTTCGCAAACTGGAGGGGAAGGACAGGTTTATGGACCCGGTACTCTTTGTAGCCTTTTTGACGACCACAATCCTGTTCTTGGCGGTGCCGGGGCCTTCGGTAGCTTTCGCCACCGCACAGGCCATACGGCACGGGCCACGTGCCGCGTTTGTGGCTGTTGCAGGGGACGCGTTGGGCACATTGGTCCATATGACAGTTGCAGTCGTCGGCCTTACCACATTGGTCACTTTGTCCGAATATATCCTGCCCTTTTTGCAAATTCTGGGCGGAATTTTCATTCTGTGGATGGCGTGGACTTCTTTCAGGAGTTTTCGCAAACCAGCCGAGTGCACACCTGCCCCGTCAGACAAAACTACATTTTGGGCCGGTTTCTTTGCCTGCGTTACCAACCCCAAAGCAATCGTTTTTTTCGCGGCTCTCTTCCCGGCATTCATTTCACCGCACCACAACGTTTTGGTGCAGGGAGCGGTGTATGGCGGCATCTTTATCGTTTTAGATGCGTTTTCAATTCTGGCCTATGCGCTGTTAACGACAGCAGCAGTCAAAAGAACCACATCGCGATGGCTAAGCGCTGACGTTCTAAGCGGTATAGGCTTGGCAGGGGTCGGCATTGCCATGATTGTCAAAGGCTATCGCTCGATTCCCACACACTAGCGCGGCTGTGTTCAGTCCCCAACCGCGCAAGCTTTATCGTTAACGTCGCTCCTTTAACGTTAACGCAAGCCAAGCCTGCCTTTTCTTGTTCATATTTGCCCTGTACCGGGACCTCCATAAGACGCCCATGGCAAGGAGCAGGTTCATGGCACTAAAAGTTGCAATCAACGGATTTGGACGTATCGGTCGATCCACCTTGTCTCACATCATCGAATCCGGACGCGATGATATCGAAGTCGTTGCCATGAACGCGACAGGTCCTTTGGAAACCACGGCCCATCTGTTGAAGTATGATAGCGTACACGGCCGATTTGCAGGCGATATCAAGATCGCGAGTGGCAAACTGGACGTGGGTCAGGGCCCAATGCGGATGTTTTCCACCTATGATCCGACGGAACTGGATTGGGAGGGCGTGGACGTTGTTCTCGAATGCACCGGCAAGTTCAATAACCGTGATGCGGCTGCCGTGCACCTGGGCCGTGGTGCCAAACGCGTGCTGGTGTCTGCACCCGCAAAAAACGCGGATCGCACAGTGGTTTACGGGGTCAACCACGATGCACTGACGGACAAAGACCTGGTCGTTTCGAA
>JBCCET010000035.1:0-35265 GCA_039030095.1 Pseudomonadota bacterium
GACGCGACGATCAGGAAGTAGAGCCCCTCCTCCAACATTCGAACGATGGCGTGACTTTCCGCTTTTTGCCGTGGATCAAGACCTGCATCAAAATCCAACCCGTATTTCTGTTCCAAATGCACCCGGATCAGGGAGCTGTCGGGTATCACCGTACCTTCGTCATGTAAGACCGGCAGTTTGCCTTTGGGTTGCTTGCGTGGGTCGTCGATAATCTCAGTTTCAAAATCCAGACCTGACATCTGCAACAAGGCAAGCGCCTTTACGCAAAAGGGGCTTCCATTCAGTTCTCCAAAGGCGGGCGGGTAGACAAGCAATTTCATGGGCATTTCTCCTTTGGTTGCAGTTTCCCACATATTGCTGACACTTTATGGCAGTAGACGTGAGGTACATTCAGTCATGGCAAAAGCAGAACGACTTCTCCAACTGATGCAACTGCTGCGGCTGATGCCGCCGCCGGTGCAGGCCGCCCATCTTGCGGATGAATTGGGCGTTTCGCAACGCACGCTTTACCGCGACATCGACAGCTTGCGTAAAACCGGGGCGATCATCGATGGCGCCGCCGGGTTTGGCTACACCTTGGTGGAGGACCCAGCCCTGCCACCGATGATGTTCAACGCTGACGAGATGGAAGCCTTGGTACTGGGCCTGAGAGAGGTCGTGGCAATCGGTGATCCGGTGCTGGCATCCGCCGCAGAAAATGTATTGGCCAAGGTCGGTGGGGTTTTGCCGGACCGAATGCGTCAACAAATGCAAAACGCGGTTCTGACCGCCGCGCGCTGGCATCCACGCCCGGAAATCAAGGTTGATGTGGCCGCCATGCGCCGCGCTGCGCGAGATGAACACGCGGTGCATATCCTCTACACCGATGTGAAAGGTGCAAAGACCGACCGCACCATATGGCCGCTGTCGATCGTGTATATGGATCAGACACTTATGATGCTTGCCAAATGTCAATTACGGCAAGATTTCCGGGCCTTTCGTATGGACCGGATCGACCAGATGAAGGTTCTGTCCGACAGCTTTCGCCCGCATCGCGCAGCACTGCTGCGGGATGCCTTGGAACAGGTGGAAAGTGACGCCAGCCAATATCACGCACGCCACAAAGACCAGGCTGAGCGGCATTAATTCTACCTACACGATTTCAAAGAAGTTCTATATGGTGGTCTTATAAACAGAGGCACGAGCAGGAGCCCGCACGATGTGGAAATCAATTTTAGCCGGCGCTATGGCGTTCGGGATCGCGACGACGTCGCACGCAGCATTGAAGACAGACCTTATGGCGAAAGAGCCGACCCAGAGAACATACCAAGGCGTCAAGGTCGCCCAGACGGAGGCCGGCTTTCAAAGCTGGGTCAAAAGTTTCAAATCCCGTGCGCTGGCCAACGGCATCAGCGAACGCACCTATGACCGGGCGTTTCGCGGGGTAAAGCTGAACCGCACGGTTATCGCGCGCGACCGCAAACAGGCAGAGTTTTCGCGTCAGATATGGGACTATCTGGATACCGCGACCAGCCCGAAGCGGGTCAAAAACGGCAAAGCGATGGTGCGCAAGCACAAGCGCAAGTTGCGCAAAATCGAACAACGGTACGGCGTTGAATGGTCCGTCGTCGTGGCGGTTTGGGGGCTGGAAAGCTCTTACGGCACAAATATGGGCGACATAAACATTGTCGAGGCTTTGGCCACGCTCGCTTACGATGGGCGCCGCCAAAAATTTGGCACCCAGCAGCTGTTAACAGCGCTCAAGATCATTCAGCGCGGCGACATCACGCCTGACCGGATGATGGGCAGCTGGGCCGGTGCGATGGGTCATACACAGTTTATCCCAACCAGCTATCAGGCCTATGCGGTCGACTTTACCGGGGACGGAAAGCGAAACGTCTGGGACCAGCGCGATCCGTCGGATGCTCTGGCGTCGACGGCCAACTACCTGCGCAAATTCGGGTGGCGCAAGGGTCAGCCGTGGGCAGTGGAGGTAAAGCTTCCTGCCAACTTCAACTACGGCAACGCGTCCCTAAAAGTTAAGGCCACACCGGCACGCTGGAACGAGCTAGGCGTTCGAACCGTCAAAGGCGGGCGGGTGCCTAACCATGGCAAAGCCGCTATCTTTCTGCCAGCAGGCGCGGATGGCCCGGCCTTTGCTGTCTACAACAACTTCTTCGTCATCAAGCGCTACAACAACGCCAACTCTTACGCGATGGCCGTGGGGCATCTGGCCGACAAGATCAACGGCGGGGGCAACTTTGTCCGGGAATGGCCGCGTGGACCTGGCGCGCTTAAGTACGACGAAAAAATCGAAGTTCAGGAGAAGCTGCTAAAGGCGGGGTATGATATCGGTGACCCTGACGGCATCATCGGGCCAAAGACCATTGATGCAATCAGCGACTTTCAGCGTCGCAATGGCATTCAGCCCAATGGCAAGGCGAACACAGCACTGTTGAAGCTGCTGCGCCGTAAGGTGCGCTAAACCTGTGTTGGCGCAGGAAGTTCGGTAGAGCGACCGACCTTCCTGGCGAGCCAGCCGAGTCGGGTTCGTTTGGCCGCTGCGAACAGCCAACTCACAAGTGCCTTGATAGAACACGGCGTTGTCCCGTAGGCTCGTGTTATGTTTAAGGCATTACTTAAGAGAATTTCATCTGCGGCCTGCAGCCTTTCTTTGCTTGTCGCACCCGCGCTGGCATGCGCGCCAACGGATTTTCTGACGATAGACCTCCCTGCCGCAGGGGAAGACCCTGTCATCGCGTCGCTTCTGGCAGGGTACACGGGGCTGTCTTATTCTGCCGCAGATAGTGTTCTGTCAGATGGTCAAGGCAACTCTGTTGTCTATCAGGGTCCGACGAACCGTGCGCCAGACACCATCTTGGTTCAGCCGACAATCGGCGATCAGTTCCGCTATCTCTATCCGGTTACATTCGACCTGGAAGATCGCAAAACCCCGTGGCGAGACCCGGGCCGCGTTCGAAACCAGGACTTCATGAAGATGCTGTTTTTCCCGGACAAACGCAGTGCGCGGAAATCTCTGACAAAAGTCCGCAGCGTAGATGGTAATGCGACGTTTCGGGTGACGGCCAAGCACGGCGTTGATTGCCAGCTGACGGCAGTTTTGAACGCACTTGGAACCGATTTCCCAAAGATTTTTGACCACATCGGCGGAAGCTTTAACTGGCGCAACATCAGTGGCACGAAACGGCTTAGCGTACACTCTTTCGGTGCTGCTGTGGACGTCAACTCAAAGATTGGCGGGTACTGGAAATGGTCTGGTAGACCGCAAGGCAACGCGGGCGAATACCGCAATCAGATCCCACAGAAGGTCGTCGAGACCTTTGAACGTTACGGTTTCATTTGGGGCGGCAAATGGCACCACTTCGACGGGATGCATTTCGAGTACCGCCCGGAACTCATCATTTACGCGCGTCTTTTGGCGCGCGGCAGTTAATATCAAAGTTAGGGGAACACAGTGAAGTTCGTTTTTTCCGCAGTCCTTTTCACACTGGCCACAATCGTCGGCCACAGCGCCACGGCGCAACAACTGGTAGGAAGCTATATCGCCGTTATCGGGCGCGAGGATTTGTACAATTCACGCGGCGTCAGATTGCGCCAGCCTTGGCAAATTCTGCGCCAAGACCGAGCAAACTTTCACCGTTTCGGCATTCGGCACCGCGGGGATACCAGCGACAATTTTTTCGCCAATCTGAACAATCGCGCGATCATGGAACGCATGGTTATGAATGGCTATATTGACCGCCGGGCAGCGGCAACGCTGGTGAACGGCTATTCCGACGCGGTGCTAGTGCGTATTTACGGTCGGGGTGGTCGGGGCGAATACGTAGAAGTCACTGTCTACGAATAGGCCCAAATCCACCGGCGGTTGGTGTCGTCACAATCACCGCGTCGCCTGGGTGTACGACGGTCTGGTCACAGCCCCGTAGTTCTTCAATCTGCCCGCCAAGACGCCGCACTTCCGTTTTGCCGACGGTTCCGTCGCCGCCACCTTGCAGGCCGCGCGGCGGTCTTGTCCGGTGAGACGACAGGATCGCCAAGTCCAGTTCTTCCAGAAACCGAACCGTTCGCAGCGTGCCATCACCAGCCGTGAATTGTCCATGTCCGCCGGAGCCACGGCGGATTGAAAATTCTTCCAGCACAACGGGAAAGCGAAACTCCAGCACTTCGGGGTCGGTCATGCGGCTGTTGGTCATATGGACCTGGATCGCGGACGCCCCATCAAAGCCATCACCCGCCGGGGTGCCGGAGCAGATCGTCTCATAATACTGGTAGGTCTGGTTTCCGAAGGTCAGGTTGTTCATCGTACCCTGGCTGTTTGCCATCGCGCCCAGCGCGCCAAAAAGCGTATTGGTGACGTGTTGGGACGTCTCCACATTCCCTGCAACCACCGCTGCGGGATACTTTGGCTTCAACATGCAATCTTCTGGAATAACGATGTTAATTGGCCGCAGGCACCCGGCGTTCATGGGTATGTTGCCATCCACCATCACACGAAACGCATAAAGCACTGCCGCGCGCGTTACGGGCTCTGGCGCATTGAAGTTGGTGGCTTGCTGTCCGCTGGTTCCGGTGAAATCCACTGTGGCGGTGCGTGCCGCTTTGTCAACGCTGATCGCAACCCGGATTGTAGCCCCCTGATCGGTGACAGTCTCAAACTGGGAATTATGCAGGGCCTCAATGACCCGGCGCACCGATTCCTCTGCGTTGTCCTGGACGTGCTGCATGTAGGCTTGCACCACGTCCAACCCAAAATGCGCCACCATCTTGCGCAGTTCCGTCGCGCCCATCTGATCCGCGGCAATCTGCGCTTTCAAATCCGCAACGTTTTGGTCGGGGTTGCGGGCCGGATAAGCGTGGTCTGTCAGCAGTTCGCGCAGCGCTTCCTCCTGAAACACGCCTTCTTTCACCAGGTGGAAGTTGTCGAACAGCACGCCTTCTTCTTCCACGCTGGTGGCAAGCGGCGTCATAGATCCGGGAGCGGATCCGCCCACATCCGCGTGGTGTCCTCGGGACGCGGTGTAGAAAAGGATGGTCTCGCCCGCGTCATCAAAGACGGGCGTAACGGTAGTTATGTCCGGCAGATGGGTGCCGCCATTGTACGGCGCGTTTAAGGCAAATACATCGCCGGGGCGCATGGTCCCGCCACGTTGCGCGATGATGGATTCCACGGATCGGTCCATGGACCCCAGATGCACCGGCATATGCGGTGCATTGGCCACCAACGAGCCATCTTCGGCAAACACCGCGCAGGAAAAATCGAGTCGTTCTTTGATGTTCACGGAATATGCCGTGTTTTGCAGCGTCAGTCCCATCTGTTCAGCGATGGACATGAAGAGGTTGTTGAAAACCTCTAACATAACCGGGTCCGCCTCTGTCCCGATGGCATGCGCCCTTGGCAGCGCCACGACCCGTTTCAAAATGATGTGGTTGTGGGCTGTCACATCGGCGCGCCAACCGGGTTCAACGACGATGGTCTGATGCGGCTCTACAATAAGGGCTGGTCCCACGACGAAGGCCCCAGGCGTTAAAGCTGCGCGATCGGTGCAAACGGTGGCGGAATGCCAATCTTCACTGGAAAAGAACTGCGTCTGTTGTGCTATTTGCAGTTCCGCGGTTTGCGAGCGCGCAGCGGGTTCGGCGACACCGGCGCTCCCACCGAAGCTTTCAACCTCAATTGCTTCAATTACGATGGTTTTGTCATTGAAAATGAAACCGAATTGCGACTTATGAGCAGCTTCGAATTGGGCCGTCATGGTGGCTTCGTCCGACAACACAACCGTCAAAGGGGTGTCCGTGCCGTCATAGCGTAGATGGGCACGCCGAACGGTTGTCACGGCATCGGCTGGAACGGACTGATCTGTCAGTTCCGTCTTTGTCACCGAGGCTAGCGTATCTGCGGCGCGCACGGCTTGTGCCAAAGCGTTCGCAAGGGGTGCCACAACCGATTGTGTGCGCGTGGCGCGTATGTCGGCCAGCCCCATGCCGTACGCGGACAAGATGCCGGAATGTGGGTGGATATGGACCTTTTTCATCCCCAACGCGTCCGCCACAGCACAAGCGTGTTGGCCACCGGCACCGCCGAAACATGTCAGGGCATAACCCGATACGTCATACCCGCGCTGAACACTGATTTTTTTGATCGCATTGGCCATGTTTTCCACGGCAATGGACAGAAACCCTGCGGCGACCTCTTCCGCGCTGCGGCCATCCCCTATTTCTGCAGCAAGCTGGTTGAATTTTTCCGCGACCACTTCCGCGTCCAAGGGCTGATCCTGGTTCGGACCGAAGATTGCCGGGAAATTCTCCGGCTTAAGCTTACCGACCATGACATTTGCATCGGTCACCGTCAGGGGCCCGCCCCGCCGGTAACAAGCCGGGCCGGGGTTTGCCCCGGCGCTGTCGGGTCCAACCACATAGCGGCCTGCCTCATAGTGCAGAATAGACCCACCACCAGCGGCAACTGTGTGAATCCGCATCATTGGCGCCCGCATACGGACGCCTGCCACCTGAGTTTCAAAGGCGCGCTCAAGCTCCCCGGCGTAGTGCGATACGTCGGTGGAGGTGCCACCCATGTCAAAGCCGATGATGTGATCCAAACCTGCTATCCGGCCGGTTTCCACTGCCCCCACAACACCGCCAGCCGGGCCGGAAAGGATGGCATCTTTGCCCTGAAACCTATCGGCGGCCGTAAGCCCGCCTGACGACATCATAAACATCAACTGGGTTTTGCTGCCCTCCGTCAGGCCGAGTTGTGTGGCGACCTGATCTACGTAGCGTCGCAGGATCGGTGACAGGTAAGCGTCCACCACCGTGGTATCCCCACGACCCACAAATTTCATCAGCGGAGATACGTCATGGCTGGCGGAAACTTGGGTAAATCCGATGTCCCGTGCGACCTGAGCTGCTTCTTTTTCATGGTCCGGGAAAGCGTAGGCGTGCATGAATACAATTGCGATGGATCGGTATCCATCGTCGTAAATTGATTTCAATTTCGCTTGTAAGTCAGCCCTATCAATCTGTTTTTCCACCGCGCCGTCCGCGCGTACGCGAGCATCAATTTCCTCCACGCGGCTATAAAGCAGTTCCGGTTTCAACGGTTGTTTGGCAAATATGTCCGCCCGACCCTGATCGCCAATTTCCAACGCATCGCGGAAGCCGGATGTAGTCAGTAGCGCAGTCCGCTCGCCCTTGCGCTCCAACAACGCGTTGGTGGCAACTGTCGTGCCCATCTTGACGGTGGCAATCTGATCCGTCGGAATAGGGTCGCCGGGATTGAGACCCATGAAGTCGCGAATGCCCTGGATGGCTGCGTCGCTGTAAGCTTCGGGGTTTTCGGACAGCAGTTTGTGCGTGCGGATGTCGCCTTGGGGTGTCCGGGCAACAAGGTCCGTAAACGTGCCGCCCCGGTCAATCCAGAAATCCCATCCAGCCATCGTGCTGCCTCCATTATCTAGCGTCACCGATGTATTTCAGCCGATTCAGCAAACGTCAATATTTTGTTGACAATTTGTCAGCGAATTGTGAGAACGACGAATATGAGAAAGCTTGGCCCCGTCGTAACCTCCGCCCATCTCGCTGACAGTAGTCTGCCGGAATTGTCAGAAATCGAGTTTGCGATGACCATTGCCAGCAATGGTTTTGAACGCTGGATGGTCCGGGCCATGGCCGCCGCCGGGTGGCCGGATATGTCCCCGCTAGAGGTTCAAACCTTGCACCTGCTGCACCATAGGGATCGGCCTAAAACTCTGGCGGAAATCTGTTTGATCCTGAACATCGAAGACACCCACACCGTAAACTATGCCCTGCGCAAACTGACGCGGCTTGGGCTGGTGGAGGTCGGTCGCCGAGGCAAAGAAAAAAGTGTCGCCGCCTCCGCCGAGGGGATCAAGGCGTGCAAGGCATACCGAAAAGTGCGTGAAGAGCTGCTTTTGTCGGCGATGACGGATATGGGCGTGGAACCCGAACAGATCAGCCGGTTGGCGTCTCTGATGCGCGCTCTTTCAGGACACTATGACCAGGCCACCCGCGCGGCAGCCGCATTTTAAAAAAAAAGGCGCCGCGTCGGCGACTTTTTCAAATTATTTCATTCAGTTAAACGCTTTCGCTAATCCATCCAGCCAAGGCTGCTTTCGGCGCTGCGCCGGTTTTGTTAGATACGATGTTGCCGTCTTTGAACAGGAACAACGCTGGGATGCCGCGAACGCCCAGTTGTGCGGGTGAGTTGGGGTTTTCGTCCACGTTCACTTTGACGATTTTAACCTTGCCGGCCAGCTCATCCGAAAGCTCTTCCAGTGCCGGGCCGATTTGTTTGCACGGGCCGCACCATTCCGCCCAGAAATCCACAACGACGGGGATATCCGAGTTCTTCACCTCTGCATCAAAGGTGTCGTCTGTTACTGCAACAGTTGCCATATCTGGCCTCCTAAATCTGAAGTTGCCCTGAACCTAGTTACCAGACCGAGGGCGGTCAAGGCGAAGGCGTGCTGCGAAGTGCGTCGCTCACCAGCTTGTGGTCGGCTGACATAAACTGCGCCGACTTTGTCCACAAAATTCCGGTAACTATTTGTTTTTGATAATATATATCTCCCAAAACCTCTGCATAAGCGCCAAGTTGGCGCAAAATGCCAGACGGTATTTGCGCGGCGGACGCAGGCACAACCGCATTGGTTTTAAAGTCCACGGCGATCACCTGTTCATCCGTCACAATCAGCCGGTCGATCACGCCTTCCATGCGCCGTCCGCCCAGGCTGTTCAGGACGCCGGTAACCGGGACTTCCACCAAAGCATCGCGCGCCCACACCCATTCCAACGCTGGGGCGGTTAGAACGCCGGTGACCTCCGCCAACAAAAGCTCTTTTTCACTGTCCGTAACATCAGGATGTGCCGCCAAAAGCCGGTCCATAGTCGGATGCCAAGAAGATTGGGGCGTTCCCGGTAAATACTGCAATAGAAGGTGGACCAATGTGCCCCATCGCTGAGCGGCAACCTCATCCTGACCTTCCGCACCCGGCAAAGCCTTGGCGCCGGGGAGCTTTGAGGGATTAAGCGGCAAAACTCGTTTTTCCGCCGATACAACCGCCTCTGCCCAATCCAGCACGACGTCGGACGCAGCAGGTGGCGTCGCTTTGTTAAATGGTTGCTCGTGCCAGTTCTGCTGCAGCCCAAAACCACCGCCGGACACTGGGTCTTCGACCAGATCAAACCCGGCAATCGCGCCCTCTTCCCTTGACCGTAACAGCGTGTCTTCGATCAAACCGTACCAACAATCGGTTGGCTTTTTGCCCTTTTCACCTGCACCCGCGATAACAAGCCAGCGTTCTGCGCGGGTCATTGCCACGTAAAGCAGGCGCATTTTTTCGGCAGTCAGAAAGTCCGCGCGATCCGCTTTAGCTGATAGCTCTTCATGGGTGACACCGCGTTCATCGCCGCTGGGTGTGCGCCAGACAAACCCACCTTGATCGAGTGGCAAGATAACCTCCCGGTCGCGGGCACCCTGCCGTACGGCGGTATCGGGCAGGATTACGATGGGTGCCTCTAACCCTTTGGCGCCATGCACGGTCATAACGCGGACCTGATCTGTACCCTGGTCCATCTCTCGTTTCACAACGACGTTTTCCGTCTCAAACCAGGTGAGGAAGCCGGACAGGGTTGGCGTATTGCCCTGCTCGAACCGCAGCGCTTGGGTCAGCAGTTCGTCAATGGCGTCTTCCGCTTCTTCCCCCAGTCGCGCCAGCAGGTTTTTGCGGCCGCTATGCTGGATTAGGATGTGGCTGATCAGCTCAAACGGGCGCAGAAAATCGGCCCTGTCAGAGATGTCCGTCAGCTTCCGCGCCGCATCTTCGTAGCGCGAGTCCTTTCGCAAGGTTTGCCACAAGGTGCCTTCGCGACCGTGGGCCACGGAGAACAGGTCCTGTTCACTTAGGCCAAGCAAAGGGGATCGCATAACCTCCGCCAGGGACAAATCATCATCGGGCAGGTCAGCCCAGCGCAGCAGCGACAGGATGTCCTTGACTGCCAGCTCGTCGGCAATCCACATGCGGTCCGACCCGGCGACAGGCACCTGAAGCGATTTCAACGCCTTGATCACATGGTTAAAAAAGACGCTGCGGCCCTGGACGAGTATCAGAAAATCCCCTGCCGTGATCGGCTTATCGGTGCCGGGTAGCACCACAGACCGGTCGATCTGCGCCTTAATCCATTGCGCAACCTGTGTGGCAAGGGTTTTGCGCGGGTCGTCCGGGTCGGGCGTGTCCACAGGTGCGAACCAAGGCGCCTCTTCCGCTGCTTCCGGCTTTTCGATGAAAGGCCAGATGTCCACGCGGCCCGGGCGATCCAGATCCACAGGTTGGTGCAAAGACCGCTTTTGCAGCCGCGCGCCTGCCGGACCTTCAAACACCGCATCAACCAGTCGCAAGATTGGGGACGACGTGCGGAACGAATGCAACAAATCGGATTCGTTCAATCGCTGCCCGATGGCAGACAGGCCGGCGCCAATCGCCTGGCGCATGTCTGTGAACACCGCAGGATCAGCCCCCTGGAACGAATAAATCGACTGCTTTTCATCCCCCACAACAAACAGCGTGCGCACCCGCGCGTCGTGTGGATTGCCTGCAGTGAACTCCTCCGCCAGCCGCGTGATGATGCGCCACTGTTCCGGGCTGGTGTCCTGCGCCTCATCCACCAGAATGTGGTCGATGCCACCGTCCAGCCGATACAGCACCCACTGTGCCGAAGAGCTGTTTTCCAACAAGTAGAGCGCCTTGCGGATCAGGTCGGAGAAGTCGAATTGCCCGGCCAAAAGTTTAGCACGATCATATCGCTGCAAAAACGCATCGGAAAACTGCGCAAGGCGACTGGATCGGATCGCCATGCGGCCCGCAGCGCGCCGGGCGCGCGCGTCTTCTACCCGGCCTCCTATAGCATCGAAGTCGGCGAAGATTGCTTGGTTTTTACCCCGTATCGTTTTATTTCCAGGCGATTTACGCGACAATGGACCTGCTTTGGAGCCAACACCGTTTATGAACAACCGCTCGGCCCGGTCGATAAATCGTACCGGTTCGAATTCTGCCGCCGCTTGCGCGATATCATTGGAAAGGGTCGCCGCCGCAGCCACCAGATCAGCCACTTGCGACAGCGTTGTGCGGCCATTCGGCCCAAGGATGTCTGCCATCTGATCAGCGGGATCAGGCGCTTGGGTGCCAAAAATCTGCTGCACACGGTCCAGCTTCAGGATATCCCGTTTCGCCGTCATCTCTTGCAAAAGATCGTCGATGTCAGCGCCTGTCAGCTCCTGCGCCAGGGCCGCCAATGTCTGTCGGTCGTCACTGGCCATGGCGTCTAATATGTCATTGCGCAGGCGTTTGGCTGCAGGCCCGTCGAGCGCCTCAAACTGCGGCGGAACGCCTGCCTCCAGCGGGAACTGGCGTAGCAATCGGTCACAGAACGCGTGGATTGTCTGAATTTTCAGCCCACCCGGAGTTTCCAGCGCGTTGGCAAACAAGCGGCGCGCCTCTCGCAAGGCGTCCTCACCCATCGGGCCGGGTTCCCCGAGTTCGGCCAAGGCTGCTTCCAGATTTGTATCCGACATCATCGCCCATTCGCCGAGCCGCTTGAACAGGCGGTTCTGCATCTCTGACGCGGCGGCTTTGGTGTAGGTCAGACACAGGATGCGCGCGGGGTCTGTGCCACGCAAAAGCAGCCGGGCAACCCGGTCAGTCAGAACGCGGGTTTTGCCGGATCCAGCGTTGGCCGACACCCATGTGCTGTTGGCTGGATCCGCTGCCCGGATCTGGGCGCTGACAGCGTCGCGAAACCCGGTCATGTCAGATCAATCCGCACGGGCGTATCACTTTCCCACCACTCCCCTTTGCGGGCCAGATGGTCGAAGTCATAGGCGTACTGCATCTTTTGCATGCGTGGACGGGCGGGAAAGGTCTGGTCCGGGTCAGAATAGCTGTGCACAAGCGCGCTGAATTCCTGCCAGATGGTTTCGGTTTCGCCGGGCTCCAGATCGCGGCCCTCGGTCTTGGCCACCGCCTGCAACCCGTCACCGGACAACCCCACGTATTCCAAACGCGCGACAGGTGCGCCGGTCACCACATTGGGCGTGCCATCCGGGTTTTTCTTTGCAAATCCGCCCACAGAGGCAATTGCCGCCTCCAGATCAAGTTGCTTTTGGAAGTACTTCACCACCTCTTTTTTGGGCGGCGTTCCTGCCTTGTAGTCAAAGATCGCCAATCGTCCGTCGTGCAGTCGGTCTATCCGGTCCGCCTTGCCGAAAAGCCTGACAGGCGGCAATTCTACCCGGCGTTCCCCCCAAACCTCTTGCGCGGTCACCCGCCCTGCGGCGCGGCGGCGGGCCTCATCCTCCATCAGGTACCCTGCAACCCGGCCCAGACGGGTCAGCCAAACCTGCCGCAAACCTGGCCACGGAACGTTTTCGTCCAGAGCTTCGCTTGCAACGCGTAAAAATGCTGCCTCCGGGTCGGCAGGCAGGTCATCGGGGTAAGCCTCATTGAAGCGTTCTACGACCTCGTGCAGTGCGATGCCCCTGGCGCGGGCATCCGGGTCCGATTGCAGCGGGTCCAATTTGCGAAGGCCAAGCGTGTGAGACGCGTAGATAGAATATGGGTCGCGGATCAATTTCTCCACCGCTGTGACCGACAATTCCTTGAAACGTGCCTCTACCGGAGGGCAAGGGGCCGGGCGTGGAGCCGGGGCCACAGAACTTGCGGGTCGATCGAGTGCTTTTGCGTAAGACAGCCACTCCTCTCCCCGCTCTTTCATGCCGTTGACGGCGGCCTGTCCGGTGTCACCAAGTCCCTCTAACAAGTTGATAAGTCTGACAATCCACCGCGACGCCACGGTGGGTGCGTCACCGTCCCTTTCAGCGCGGGTAATCATGACATTCGGTGCGCAAAACCCCTGTTGAAAGTCATGTGCTGAAAGGCCGGTCTGTCTGTCAGCGCATGTCAGGCCCAACTGATTTCGCATACTTCGGTTTAACCAGGGGTCCGGGGCCTGGGCGCCGGGCCAAACGTCATCGTTCAAGCCGCCCAAAATCACCAGATCCCGCTGGGCAACGCGTGCCTCCAAGGTGCCCCAGATGGCAATGCTTGGGTGCGAAACCTGGGTTGTGCGTGATTGCCGACCGGACAGAACCGTATGGAACAAGTTCCGGTAGTCTGTGGCTGACAACACCCCAGCGGCGTCCGATTCCTGTTCCAGATCGCGGAAGACAAGCGCCAAATCCACGCCATCGCTGCCAGACCAAAGCTGGTTATCCGCGTCTGGCTGGGCTGGATTGGCCAGCGCGTTAGCCGCGTTGATGTGGGCATTCACAAACTCTGCCACCGTGCCTTCGGTAAGCGCCGCCAAACCGGCAAAGCAGTCTTTGATCCACTCGAACCAAAGCTGCAAATCAGCATAGTCTCGTCGCTGATCTTGATCGGCCAACCAATCCTCGACGGCTGCAAAAGAAACCTCCGGCGGACCGCCGCGCAAGTAGTCCACTTCAAACCTGCGGCTGATCAATTTTCGCGGCGAATGCCGGTCAGAGGATCCCGTCATCGGGTGCTTCAAAATCGCGGCCAAAACATCGGGGCGAAGAGGCGCGCCAATCGCGCTTGTCACCAGTCGCGCAAAAATCGCAGGTGGGGTCTGGTGCAGCGGGCGGCCTGCACTGTCGTCAGGTTCAATGCCCCAACGGCGAAGGGCGGTCGAAACGCGCCGGGTCAGGGTACGGTCCGGCGATATCAGCACTGCTGACTGACGTTCCTGCACCGCCTTACGCAGTCGAAGCGCAATCGCATCGGCCTCTAACTTTGGCGAAGGTGCGGTCACAAGCGCAAGATCGTTGGTTGCCTCTGCCAAAGAGGGCAGAATGTTCGGCCCTTCCAAAAGCCAATCGTCAGTGAATGGCGCGGGTCGTAATGCCAGCGAGATCAATGCATTACGGGGCGAAGTTTTTGTTTCACCGCCACCCCAGGTCGGCAGCTGCGCAGGGTGCATTGAAAGCTGCTGACAGCGTTGCAAAAGCATGGACTGTGGGTGGTCCTGCAGCACGCCTTTCTGGGCCATTTTGTCCCAGGCATCAGCCGGTTGCGCATTGTCCCATCCTGGCAGCACAACCGCCCCGTTGGGCAGCGCGGCCACGGCAGCCATCAAAATTGCGGTGGCCCCGCGCGACCCCGTGGAACCGGCAATGATAATCGGAAATTCCGGCGGATGTTGTGCCCAGCGATCTGCCAGCATCCCGGCTGCAAGACGCAGCCGATCGAGCGGGTCGACCCCGCGTCGCGCATCCCAGTGCTGTGCAATGATGTTCAGAAACTTCAAATTGCGGGCCCAATGTTCGGAATGCTGGGCCACATCCACATTTGCCAGCTGCGAAGGCGAAACGCCTTCCGACTGCATCTCATCCATCAACTCTGCCAGCAGGCCCGCCAACGAGAACCGCGCAGACTGTGGCGCGACATCCGGTTCAGCGGTCAGAAATGCTCCGACTGCCTGTGACAGGGTCAAACGCCGTCGCAGTGAGGGGACAGCGGGCGGCAGATCCAGCCCGAATTCCGGTAGGTCAGGCACGCGGTCCAGCGTTTGGATTTGCGGCAGAAGCCTGGCGCCAGACACTGACAAAGCAGACTTTATCGCAGCGCCCGTGCGAGCAGAGTTTGTAAGGATCAACGTCCTTGCCAAAACCTCCGGCGGTTGATGCTGGACACGCGACATAAGTCCGTCAGCAAAGCTTGCTGAGAAATCCTGACCCAGCGGAATGGCAAAAACCCGTGCGCTATCGGTTGGATCAAACATCACTGACGCGCCAGTTCAGCGTCGGCGCTGGCCAAGCCCTCTGGCGTGCCCACATCGATCCAACTGCCGGGATAGACGACGCCCTTTACGTCGTCATCCTCCATATATTTTTCCCACAGGAGCCGGAGCGAAAATTTCTTTTCTGGAATTTCCTGAAGCCCTTTGGGGTCAATAAGTTGCACCCCGGTATAGATGTAATCTGCTGCCTCCCCATCGCGCCAGGACAGCGTCCGCGATGCATCCATATCAAAATCCCCACGACCCCCATGGGAAAGCGCCTTATGGCGCGGCAGCAACAATAAGGTTGCTGCATTTCCGGCTTGAGACGACAGCAAAAATTCAACCGGATTGGGACCGATGAAAATCGCGTCCGGGTTCATTGTAACCACAGGCCCTGACCCCAACTGCGGCAGCGCGTTGCGCAGACCGCCGCCGGTTTCCAGAACGTCCGGTTCTTCCCGCAGGGTTGTGACGTTCGGCCTGCCTTTCAGATGCGCCTCAATGACCGGGGCAAGATAATGTGTGTTCACGACGGCCTGCGATATCCCGGCGGCAAAAACATGGTCCAAAGCATGGTCAATCATCGGGCGCCCGGCCACGGGTAACATCGGTTTCGGCATGTCTTTGGTCAGATCCCGCATCCGCGTTCCGAACCCTGCCGCAAATATCATCGCGGCCTCAACCGGCATGAACTTTGTCCCTGATAGCCGCCAAGTTGGCAGGTGTCGGCGGCGGTACGTGCCGATCCACCCAGTCCTTCAGCACCGTCAAGGAAGGGTGGCCCAGATCGCCCATCAAATACCCCCAAACACGGGGGATAAGGTCGGGATAATGGGCCTTTCCGTCCCGAACGGCGAGCCGTGTAAAAATGCCAACGATCTTTAGGTTTCTTTGCGCCCCCAGCGCGGAATAGACCTGTTGAAAAGGTCGTTCTTCGAAACCTCCAGACTCTAAAAACCGCTTTTTTTCAGCATTTTGAATGCCGTTGCTAACATCCCGTCGCGCGTCTTCCAGCAGGGAGACCAGGTCGTACACCCGATCCCCCAACAACGCGTCCTGGTAGTCCAAAAGCCCGACGCGGGCGTTGCCGCCGCGCTCTGGAAGCCAAAGCAGATTTTCAGCGTGGTAATCGCGCAAGACGAGCGTGTTTTCCGTGGCGTTCGCGCAGGCTTCCGCGATCAGGTCGAGGAACTGAGCCTCATCCTCTTCAGCAACTTTAGCGCCAGTCACAGCCGGTATGTACCATTCGGTGACAAGCCGCGCCTCCCGTTGGTAGGTGGCGGTGTCGTATGGCGCCACGTCGGTCAGTTCGGACATCCCACCAAAAGTCGCCAACACATCAACCGCCGCATCATAGAGTTCTCGTTCCACCACCGGATCGCCTGCCAACCGCGCAAAGAGGTCGTCGCCCAGATCTTCTATAAGCATCAGGCCCAGCTCTGGATCAGAAGCGAAAATTTCCGGCGCGGACAGGCTCTGGTTTCGCAAAAGATCGGTGATCTGGACAAACGGGCGGATATCTTCGCCTTTTTCGGGCGGCGCGACCATTAGAACGCGGTTTTCACCACCTAGTTTCAATCGGTCATAGCTGCGGTTCGAAGCGTCGCCCGCCAAAACTGCCCGGTCCGCGTCACCCCATCCTGCTTTGGCCAAGAAGTCCGCTATTTGGTCTTGATCTGCCAGTGTCTTGCCCCGTTTTTTATCATTGTCTGGACAACACTGTTCCACCGCTCGCCTTCCCATTCAAGGGACAGGTTGCGCCTGTCATCTTCGGTTACGGAAATTTCCACGCAAAGCGCGGTGGCTGGTGCCAGGCCGCCCAGTCGTTCGGCCCATTCTACGAGGCAGATTTGATCGTCAAAAGCGTCGATAAGGCCGAGTTCGTCGAGCTCCGCAGGTTCCGTCAGGCGGTAGAGATCGACGTGCCAGATATCCAAGTCATCCAGATCATAGGTCTGCACAAGCGTGAAGGTGGGCGACGGGATATCCTCTACCCGGTCAAGTTCGGCCAACCGGGTGCGGATAATCGCACGGCTCAGCGTGCTTTTGCCCGCGCCTACTGGGCCGGAAAGTAAAATGACATCGCCAGCGTGCAAAAACGGCGCAAGTGCCGCGCCAAATGCATCCGTTGCGGCATCATCGGGAAGGGAAAAAACAGCCATCTTGCGACTGTGTTGCGCATGAAACGGCCAAGATGCAAGGTCTGTCTAGCCGGTGCCTACCAAGTGCAATTTGGGGGTGCTGCGAATTCGCCGAAACTCACACACCACGCGGCCACCACCGATGGGGCTGACGTGCATGGTCACGGTTTCCCCGGTTAGCATGACCAAATCAGCAGACCATTCAGACCGGTTTTGAAGATCCAGAACAAAGTCCCGCAATTCCCCAAACGCAGGATCTGGCCGGGCTTGTTTTTGCAGGACGCGGGTCAGTTCGGTTACGCTGACGGGCGTCACTGAATGGCCTAAAGTGCAATCCCACATCATCTCAAACGCGTCGTTGGCAAAGCTCAACTCCCCTGCGCTGTCGAAAATGGCCACGGCAGAGGTCAAACACTCCAACGTGTCGTGGGCCTGCTGCAACTCTGCCCGATAATGATTTTCCACGGTCGCAAACTGAGTGATGTCGTCAAAAAGAAGTGCGGCGCCACCTGCCGCGTGGGGTCTGCCTGTAACCCGATAGAGCCGGCCGTTTGGCAGCGTCCATTCCACCTCATACCGGCCATCAAATGCGCCGCTTTCCAGACGGGCGAATTCTTCTTTTAACGAGGTGTAATCTTTGGGCTCCGGCAATGACCCGTTGTTGCGGAGCCGGTCCAGGAATGCGCCCAAACTAGGGCGCCCAGCCAGCCAGTTTGGCGCAATATCCAAAAGGTCACTTAAGGCCGGGTTGAATAACGTCAGATCCCGCTTTTTATCGAATACTGCCAGACCGATAGGGATATGAGCGAATGTGATTGTCAGGGTTTGCAAGAAGCGTTCCAACTCCGCCTCAGTTTCCATCAATGGACCGGCGTCCATGGCATAGACAACCGTCTGATTGTCCGCGACTTGGGGGAGCAAAGAGTAGTGATCTTTCGACCCGTCGGTCTGCGCGACTTCAACAACCCGAATGTCGGACGCCCGTGACGGTGACTTTTGGTCTAAGCCCGCGATACCTTTAAACCCATCGCTGCCAAAAGCCGTTTGAGTTTCGCGGTTCGACCAGACCACTTTTCCATCGTCTTCCACCCACACCGGAAATGGTGCCCGATCCAGAACGCTGGAAATCCGAGCTTCAAACGGCTGCCCACGCAGCAAAACCACAGCCGCAACGCCCCCTAGAATCAGGCCAATTGGAAAAATTGTTATTAAGGTCGAAAGCACCGCTAAGCCTTTCATTAATAATCATTAATGAGGACTATTGGGAGATTCGGTTAATCAGCCGTTAACGCAACGGTTCCTCGTCGCTGATTATCCTTTGATTTTCGCCGATTGGGCTTTCCCGGTCCACTTCCAGTTCGGAACGGGTCCAACGGAGTGACACGATTGCGCCGGTCACATCCGGCATCGCCTTCATATAGCGCGACGTGGACCCGTCCTTTTTGTCCAATGCAGCATTAGAAAACGTCATTTCCGCGCCGGACCGTTCCAAAAGCGTTTTTGCGATGAACAGGCCCAAGCCCATACCGTCGTATCCAGGGCGGGCGCCTTGTTCTGGCCGGACCCCTCGTTTTGTTGACAGGAACGGGTCACCCAAGCGACCCAAGAGGTCTGTCGGATACCCGCTTCCGTCGTCGCCCACCAAAATGCGGATCACATCGTCGTTCCACACGACATGTACGCAGACTGACGACCGCGCAAAATCCACTGCATTCTGGACGAGGTTGCGCATGCCGTGGATCAGTTCCGGGTTACGCGCCACAAATGGGATATCTTCCAATGCCGGGGTCGCGTGTGATCCGTTGACCAAAAACACAATCGCTTTGCCCCGGCCTTCGTGCGGTTCTGCGGCCTCTTGCACGATGGAGGTGATCGGCCCGGTCTTTAGGAACAGGTCCTCTTTCCCGGCGCGCCCCATATCGCGGAGGATTTCGCGCAACCGATCGGTTTGTTCGCCGATCAAAACCGCATCTTCATGCATTTCACTGTCTTTGGGCAGTTCTTCCGCCAACTCGTTCGCCACAAGTTTGATGGTGGCGAGCGGCGTGCCCATCTCATGGGCGGCAGCGGCCACCACACCGCCCAGAAGGGTCAGTTCATGTTCCCGGGCCAGTGCCATCTGCATGGCAGACAGTGCCTGGCTCATCGAAAACGTCTCTGACGTGACGCGCCGGGCGTATCCGCTTAAAAACAATATCCCAATCACCAACGCCACCCAGTAGCCCAGCAGGTAGACGAACGGCAACTCCAGAACTTCCCCTTCTACCGTATGAAGCGGAATGTTCACGACCGACAGGACAGTGATCGACACCAGCGCCGACCCGGCCACCAAGAGCCAGGCGTTGATCCGAAGTGCTGTGGCGGAAATTGTGACGGGCGCCAGAATAAGCAGGGCAAACGGATTGTTCAGCCCGCCATTGAGATAGAGCAGGAACACTAGCTGCCCCAAATCAAACAAAAGCGTCAGCGTGGTTTCCCGGTGCGACAAGCGCCGGTTTTCGGGCAACATGAACGTGGCGACCAGATTGAAGATCACCAGCGCCCCAATTGCCACGGCACACAGCCCAATCTGCAGCTCCAGCCCAAGCCAGAAAGCAGACACTACAGCCGCCACGGTTTGGCCCCCAATCGCCAGCCAACGCAGCATGATAAGCGTGCGCAGCCGCACCCATTCACTGCGGGCAGATTGATTTAGAAGCGGGTTTTTGTCGGCCATGAACCCCTCGAAAATGTGACCCCGTGTCGCCTTGAATAAACCGCAGCAGAGGCGCAGGAACAGGTTACAGCTTTTGCCCAAACCCAAGGAGCAGGTCAAATGTCCCGCATGTTAGCCTTCGCAGCCGCATCCGCCGTCGCAATCGGGTTGGGCACCGCCGGGGCGTTCGTCTTATTCGGGCCGGAGCGGTCCTGCGGCGGAACCGCGATTGCGGGCGGAACAGCCGCCATCGGTGGCCCGTTCACGCTGGTTGATCACACAGGCACGACGGTCACGGACAAAGACGTGCTGACCGGCCCGTCCCTGATCTACTTTGGTTTCACCTATTGCCCGGATGTTTGCCCCATCGACAACGTACGCAACCTGGAGGCTGTGGATCTGTTGAAAGAGCGCGGCATTGATGTGAAACCGGTTTTCATTTCCATCGACCCGGAGCGCGACACACCTGAGGTTATGGCAGATTACATAGAAATCATGGATGACAGTATGGTTGGTTTGACCGGCTCGCCTGAACAGGTCGCCGCTGCTTCCAAGGCGTATCGTACATACTACCGCAAGAACGGCGAGGGTGAGGATTACCTGATGGATCATTCCACATTCAGCTACCTGGTTGATGCATCTGGGTTCATTGATTTTTTCAAGCGCAGCGATACGCCGGAACAAATGGCCGACCGTATCGCGTGTTACGTGGCCTAGGACACGAAAGCCGGGATTATTGCGTCTGATAATAGTGGTGAAACGCCTTAGACGCCTGATTTGACGCGCAATACCGACCGGTTTAGATAAGCGCCTATCGAAACAAAAGGACTGTCCCAGTGAACGACACCCCTTTGCGAGAGATCGGCAGCGACAAAACCCTGCTTATCCTGGATGACGATGAACCATTTCGCCGCCGCCTGGCCCGCGCCATGGAAAAGCGCGGGTTCGAAACGACGGCGCTTGACAGTGTGGCGGCTGGCCGCGCGTTTTGCACCGCGACGCCGCCTGCCCATGCAGTGATCGATTTGCGGTTAGAGGATGGGACCGGGCTCGACGTGGTGGAAGTGCTGCGCAAGAATCGGGCCGACGCACGGATCGTAGTGCTGACCGGCTATGGAGCGATTGCGACAGCTGTGGCGGCGGTAAAGATCGGGGCGACGGACTATCTGTCAAAACCAGCAGACGCCAACGATGTGACGAACGCGCTGCTGGCCTTGCCCGGCGACAAACCACCGCCGCCTGAGAACCCGATGAGCGCTGACCGCGTGCGTTGGGAACATATTCAGCGGGTGTTTGAGTTGTGCGACCGTAACGTGAGTGAAACAGCGCGCAGATTGAACATGCATCGGCGGACGTTGCAGCGGATATTGGCAAAGCGTAGCCCCAGATAATAGGCTGACGCGCCGAAGACGTACATTTTACCCCGCGGACCGGAGCACCCAGCGCATAAATTTGCGCATCTGTTCGGTTTCTCGCCCTTTCAGCGTCACAAGATAATAGCCCAGGTTGTCTTGGACTGGTTCGGTCAGGGCCACCAATTCCCCGCTTTCAAGCTCCCGCGAAATAAGCGCGGCGCTTTGAAACCCCAAACCCAGTCCCGACCGAATCGCTGACACTGCCAGGGCGTTGGTGTCCACCAAATGGGCCTCTACCTCATCAAACGAAAAGCCGAGCGTTTCGGCCACAAACTCTGCCTCGTGCATGTAGCGTTCGACGACCCAACGATAGCGCATCATCGCGGCGGCTGTGGTGGGGCGGTCTTTTCCCAGCAATTTCGCTGAGCCGACCACAATGTTGCGCGCTGCTGCCAGCGGCCTCGCTTCCACCCCCGGCCAATCGCCGCGACCGTAGCGAACGGCCAGATCAATATCGTCATGCCGCAAGTCCATCAGCCGGGTCGCGGGCTTTATCTCCACCTCTATGTCCGGGTACTTTTCCCAGAAGTCCCCCAGACGCGGCATCAGCCACTTTTCACCGAAAGCGGGTGTCACCGACACGCGCACGGGCCTGCCGGAGGCCGACTGCTTTAACTGGCGCACGCCCTCTGCAATTTCGCCGAAACCGTCCGCAAGCGCGCCGGACAAGCGCAATCCGGCATCAGTCAGCCGCATACCGCGCCCAGCGCGGTACATCAGTTCGGTTGAAAAGAAGTCTTCCAGCGCGCGCACATGCTGGGCAACAGCGGCATGGGTCACGTTCAGCTCCCGCGCAGCGGCGCTGAACGTGCCGTGCCGCGCTGTCACTTCAAACGCGCGCAAGCTGGCGAGCGACGGAATATCTCTCCAATCCATATGTAATCTCAACTAACAGTATAGAAATCATCCTGAGTCGCATTTGGGCAGGTCGCAACCTAATAATCAACCCAATCAAACACAGGAGACTTCCAATGCTCACCATCTTCGCAGACAGTTTTTTGACAGCCAGCCGCCTGAACGACCCCTATTCGACAACGGACTACCGCCAGCTGTACAAACAACCCAACAAAAGCGGTGACCGTAAAGTATCGAAAGGCTGGTTCTTCCTCAGCTGATCGTAAACACCTTTTGGACGCGGTCGATCTCTTTCCCGTCCGACATCGGGACGGCCTTGTACACATGGTCGTCCCGAAATTGCATTTTGGTATAATACCCTAATCCGCTTACATTATCTGCCCTGATAACGGCAATGATCTGTTCATATCCCAGGACTTTCGCACCCTTCGATGTGACAGCAAACAGTGCGCGGCCGATGCCACGACCGCCTCCATCAATTCGCGCAAAAGAGGCGATCTGGCATGCCTGTTCCGGGCGATTCTTGTCAGGTTCAACGTATTGAAATCCGACCACTGTTCCATCCCCGGTTTCGGCCACATGGCACAGCGAACGCGGTTCCTGACCGGCGGCCAACTCCACCCAATCCGCTGCAACCTGAGTGCCTGTGATGGCAGTGGAAGTACCTTCTTCGATCAGTGGGTTCAAAATGTCTGCCATCGCTTGGGCATCTTCGGCGCGTGCAAGGCGGACTGTTATTTCAGCCATCGGATAAGTCTCCGAAATGTTCGAGGAAGATGCCTTTCACCTCCATCGGGGGGCGTGGGCGCAAACGTTGGCGTGGAATGTCATCAAACTTGGGTTTTCCGAAAAGCTTGTCTGCCTCTTCTTTGGAAAAGCCCGCGATCTCCACCGCTTCCAGCCATGCGCTGATCCTGTCGGCGCGCTTGATCTGCTTCTTCACGTTAGGCGGGATCGTTGCTGGCAGACCGAACCGTAAGTGGATCGCTGCCGTCAAACGGTCGTCCATGGCTTTGTACCCCGGACCCACCGCTGATTTCACCGGGCTGATCATATCCCCGATGACATATTCAGGCGCGTCGTGCAGCAAGGCGGCAAGCTGCCAACGCACCTCTGCCTTGGGTTGCAGGCGTTGGAACAGTTTCAGCACAAACACCGAATGTTCAGCCACCGAGTAGGGGTAATCGCCGTGGGTTTGCCCATTCCACCGGGCCACAAAAGACAGGCCATGGGCGATGTCTTCAATCTCGATATCAAGCGGGCTCGGGTCCAGCAGGTCCAGCCTGCGACCAGAGAGCATCCGCTGCCAGGCACGTGGCTGGGGCATGGGCGACTCGTGTTTAGTGACGGCTGCGTGATGCCACGGGTAAGCGCCCAGGGGAAGGAATTGATTGTGCCATATCGGTCGGGCGTGCTTATTGGCCGCTATGGATTTTTGTACGACACCGCTGCGCGAAGAAATGGTGGCATGGCGCCATGATTTTCATACCCACCCGGAACTGGGCTTCGAAGAAACCCGAACGTCCGCCCGTGTAGCAGAACTTTTGGAGAGCTTCGGCATCACAGTCCACACGCAGATTGGTGGTACGGGTGTTGTGGGCGTTCTCGATCGGGGGAGTGGGCCATCAGTTGGGCTGCGGGCTGACATGGATGCGCTGCCTATCCATGAACAGACGAACCTGCCCTATGCCTCTGAAACCGAGGGAGTGATGCACGCCTGCGGACATGATGGGCACACAACGATGCTGCTTGGTGCGGCAAAGTACCTTGCAACCGCAGAAAGGTTGAAGGGCCGCGTTGTCTTTATCTTTCAACCCAACGAAGAACACGGCTTCGGTGCCAAGGCGATGCTGGATGACGGCCTGTTTGACCGTTTTCCGGTGGATCAGGTCTTTGGCATTCACAACATGCCCGGAATGCCGGTCGGGGCCGCCGCGATGCGCGCAGGTGCGATGACGGCGTCTGAGGCACTTTTTGAAATTCGTGTCCATGCGCGCGGGGGTCATGCGGCCCTTCCTCATATGGGGGTTGATGCGATCACCGTCGGCGCGCAGATCGTAGATAACCTGCAAACCATCGTATCGCGAAAGTTGAACCCCGGTTTGAACGGCGTTGTTTCCGTTACTGAATTTGAAACCGACGGGCGGCGAAACGTACTGCCGGGGCAAGCGATCCTGCGGGGTGATGCGCGCGCCCTGACACCGGACACTAACGCCGCGATTGAACATCACATGCGCCAGATCGTAGCTGGCATAACGCAGGCACATGGTGTCGAGGCGACGGTTGAATATGACACCGCTTTTATCCCCACAACCAACGCACCGCACGCGGTGCAGGTAGCTGCAAAATCCGCGCGGTCACTTTTTTCAGATGTTGATGATGCTTGTGAGCCAAAGCTCTTCTCCGAAGACTTTTCGCATATCGCAGCGGCCGTGCCGGGATGTTTTCTTTTGCTGGGCAACGGCGCGACGGGCGCTCATGCCAGACCCCTGCATTCTGCTGACTACGACTTTAACGACGACCTGTTAGTCCCTGGATCTGCTTATTGGGTCAGGCTTGTGGAACACTGTTTGGGAGAAGCTGATGTTTGAACAAAGGATGGAGAAGTTCCGCCAGCGGTTGGATGAAGCGGGCATAGACGTGGCGCTGATCACGGATGACGACTGTGTTTACTACCTGACCGGATACTACGATTACCTTCATATGGACTTTGGCCGACCGACGATCCTGGCGGTGTCGCGGCGGGGCGGGTCCACGCTGATTACACCAGAAATGGAAGCAGATATGGCCCGCGATGCTGCGCGGGTGGACCGGCTTAGTTTTTGGAACGATGGCGCTGGAGAGGAATGGCGGGCCGAGCTGCCTGCGCTGTTGACCGAGGGTTCCGTCGGGATTGAGCCGCACGCTATGCCGCCGACGGTCCGGGCTTATGTGGACGGCTTGGTGTCGGACACGGTTGATGTGGCGCCCGTTCTTGCAAAAATGCGGATGGTAAAAACGCCGGAAGAGCTTCAGCTGGCCCGCCACGCGGGGCAAGTTGCCATGGCGATGCTGGAGGCAGGCCGCGCAACCATTGCCGATGGTGTGCCCGAATACGAAGTGGCGCTGGCAACCAATCGCGCCGGAACCCGCAAAGCTGCTGAATTGTTGGCCGCCCATTATGATGACGCGGGCATGTCGCCCAACACACATTTTCTGCAAATCATGGCGTCCGGCCGGAAAATCACCAAACCGCACAGCCGCGCGTCCACCAAGATCATGCGACGGGGGGAGCCGGTTTTCCTGTGTTTTTGCGGGATGACAAACTTTCATCGTTTCAAGTTGGGCTTTGATCGCACGTTCTGGATTGGCGAAGCGGATCCAGAAGACGCCGCCGTTTACGAAGTTGCCGTTGAAAGCCAGGCTGCGGCCCTGCGGGTTTTGCGCCCGGGTGTTGAGGCGCAGGACGTGCACGCAGAATACGCAGAGGTTATTCAGGGCGCGGGCTACGACTACCCATTCCGGTGTGGGCGGGCGACAGGGTTTTCATTTCTGGAAACTCCGCAGCTTGTGACCGGTGATACCACAATTCTGGAACCCGGAATGGTTTTTGCAGTTGATGGATCGGTGACAGTTCCGGGCCGCTTCCGTGCGCAGGTGGGCGACAGTTTTATTGTGACAGAAGACGGGTATGAGCAGATCACCCATCACCCAAAAGCGCTGGCAGACGTGATCCTGTGACACTTTAGGTTTCGGCAATCGGCGATGGTTGCCCCGATAACGCACCGATGATATGGCCCACGCCAACACCTGAACGCAAAGGCATCCCCATGAGCACTGATTATATCGTCAAAGACATCTCGCTTGCCGAATTCGGCCGCAAAGAGCTGGACATCGCTGAAACCGAAATGCCAGGCCTGATGGCCCTGCGCGAAGAATACGGCGACGCTAAACCGTTGAAGGATGCCCGCATTGTTGGGTCACTGCACATGACGATCCAGACCGGTGTTTTGATCGAAACACTTACGGCGCTGGGCGCCGACGTACGCTGGGCCTCGTGCAACATTTTCTCCACCCAGGACCACGCTGCGGCTGCGATTGCTGCCGCAGGTGTGCCGGTCTTCGCTATCAAAGGCCAGACACTGGAAGAGCATTGGGACTACCTCGACAAATCTTTCATGTTCGACGATGGCCCTAACCTGATCCTCGACGACGGCGGCGATGCAACGCTCTATATCCTGCTGGGCGCGCGCGCCGAAGCAGGTGAGGACATCATCGCGGTGCCGACATCCGAAGAAGAAGAGGTCATCAAAGCCCAGATCGCCAAGCGTATGGCCGCAAGCCCCGGCTGGTTTACCAAGATGCGCGACCAGATCAAAGGTGTGTCCGAAGAAACCACCACCGGCGTTCACCGTCTTTATGAGCTGCAGAAAAACGGCCAGCTGCCGTTCCCGGCCATCAACGTGAACGACTCCGTGACCAAATCGAAGTTCGACAACAAATACGGCTGTAAAGAATCGCTCGTGGACGGCATCCGCCGCGCAACCGACACCATGATGGCAGGCAAAACCGCTGTTGTGTGCGGGTATGGCGACGTGGGCAAAGGCTCTGCCGCATCCCTGCGCGGCGCTGGCGCCCGTGTGAAAGTGACCGAGATTGACCCGATCTGCGCGCTGCAAGCTGCGATGGACGGGTTCGAGGTAACGACACTGGAAGACACCGTTGCAAACGCCGATATCTTCATCACCACCACGGGCAACAAAGACATCATCCGGATCGAGCACATGCGCGAGATGAAGGATATGGCGATCGTGGGTAACATCGGCCACTTCGACAACGAAATTCAGGTCGCCAATCTGGCCAACCTGAAGATGACCAACATCAAAGATCAAGTGGACATGTACGAAATGCCGTCCGGCAACCGTATGATCCTTCTGTCCCAAGGTCGTCTGCTGAACCTCGGCAACGCCACGGGTCACCCATCGTTTGTGATGTCCGCGTCCTTCACCAACCAGGTACTGGCGCAAATCGAGCTGTGGACCAAAGGCGACGACTACGAAAACGACGTCTATATCCTGCCCAAGCACCTGGATGAGAAGGTTGCGCGCCTGCATCTGGCAAAGATCGGCGTGAAACTGACAGAGCTGAGCAAGGACCAGGCCGATTACATCGGCGTGGGCACCGAAGGCCCGTTCAAGCCAGAACACTATCGGTACTAAACCCGGCAGACCTTAGACAATCTCCAAGGCCCGGTTATTGTAGCCGGGCCTTTTTCGTTGGTGAGACATGAAACGCAGATACGATCTGGACTGGCTGCGCGTGATCCTTTTCGGGATTCTGGTGCCGTATCACGCGCTGTTAGGATTCGTCAGTTACGGGCATGAGGTCTATGGCTATCGCAACCAGGACGTGGGCGGTGCGGCAGCGGAATTCACCATCTTCTTTTTTCACGGCTGGCGGTTGCCGGCACTTTTCCTGATCTCTGGCGTTGGTACGTGGTTTGTGTTGCGCAATCGCGGGGCGGTTGCATTTGCCCAAAATCGAACCGTCCGCCTGTTGATCCCTTTGGTTGTGGGCGTCGTGTTTTGGAACAGCTTAATCACCTACTATCAGTTTCAAGCAGCAGAGCAGCCTAAAGCGCTTGCCACGGTTTTTTGGGAGCGCCTTCCCACATTAGGTCCCTGGAAGGCGGGTCACCTGTGGTTTCTGGTGAACCTGTTTGTCTATTCTCTGGTTTCGCTGCCGCTGATGTTTTGGTTGCTGCGTGCCCCACGATATTGGTTTGGATGGGCCTTGTTGGTGGTTCTTTTGGCAGCACCGATAGTCTTGAAGCCGGGCGGATCAGATCTGATCGGCGTTAGATGGACCTTTGTTACCTACTGGGCGTTTTACCTGTGCGGGTTCTGGGCAATGACCCTCCCGCACAGCTTTTGGCAACGATTGGACCGACAGCGATGGCTTTGGCTTGTGCTCGGGGTAGCAACGATTGCGATCTTGGGGAGGTATCTGGATAGCTTTGCCGGCGACACGCAGCGGATGAACCTGGTTATTCAGGGCGGTTGGCTGGAAAAAGGTTGGGCTTTCGCGGATCGGCTGACAATCGGGTATGGAGTATTTTACGCGTTGAATGCGATGTTCTGGTGTGCGGCGATATTCGGTTTTGCCTACCGATACCTGAACCGCAACGCGACTTGGTTGCCATGGCTCAATCGCGCGGTTTACCCGTTCTACATCTTTCATTTCGTCGTCCTGATGGTAATTCTCTACTATCTTCGGCAAGTTGGCTGGCCCTGGTTTGCCGAATTTCTGATATTAACATTCGGCACATTTGCCGGATCAGCAGCCATTGTCTGGCTGTTCGACAAGTCTGGGCCATTGGGAATACTGGTCGGACTTTCTGCAAATCGCCGCGCGTAATTACAAAAATCAAAGGCTCTTCTTTTTTTGTGGCCCCCAATATCCTAGATAGGAAACGGGGAGCCGTAGCGCCGTATGCGTAGGGCCTTCTAATATAACTGTCGACCAACAGGAGGGCCTCTTATGGGCAAACGGGACGAACTGATCGAAAAGTATGCAGACGATCTGAAAAACAAGTGCGGCATGACCGCGGACATGGACTTGCTGACCAAGGTCACCATTGGCTGTGGTCCGTCGATTTATAACGCTGACGCATCCACCGTAGCAGCAAGCCAGGACGGTGAACTTGAAACTGTGAAAGACAATTTTCTGGTCAAGAAGCTCGGCCTTGCAGACGGACCTGCATTGATGGAAGCGATCAACTCCGTCATCGAAACCTATGGCCGGTCAGAGCGTAACAAATACCGCGCTGTGGTGTACTACATGCTGGTCAAACACTTCGGCAAAGAATCTGTATACGGCTGAACCACGCTGAATTCTGATCCAAAAGGGCGCCTATGTGGGCGCCCTTTTTATTTTTTAGTGCTATTCGAGATCGTGGTCTTTTCTGTCAAATATTACCCAAAACACTTGGATTTAGACTCTTTAACCTCGCATTATTGCACTTGTTAAATTTTTCTGGACGCATTTGATGCGACCGTGTAACTAGGCGCGGATGCTTTCGGGGGGAGGCATTCAGGGACACGCGAGGGGCAGACTTAACCGTCTGTGCGTGGGGCTTGAGGAGGCGCTCGCAAGGGTTGCCTCCTCGCTTTTTCAGGACAGCAGAGCCAGAACAGCGCCCATCACAGTGCACCCGCCTGTCGAGTACGCCCCGTCAATTACGGTCAGGGCCGGTGGCCGTTGAGCGAAGCCGTAGTTGGTCGCCAGCCAAGGGACCGCGACGAACAGGCCAAGCCCGAAACCAGACCCAACGCCAGCCGCCAGCGTTTCCACCCCGCTGGTCGTAAAAATGTGGTTCATCATTGCCGCGCAAACAACGCAAGCTACCAGGCCAGTAATGTAGGGCACCGGGTTTGACCGATTGATGGTCTCTTCGGTCAGGCCAACGGCGGCCATCCACGGCTTTGCCATGACCGTGTACCAGACAGCCCCAAACATGAACGCGGCGATACCTGCCGCAAAGATCGCTAGAATATTCATACCATCTCTCCCATGTGCAGATGTTGGGATGGTGGCATGGGCAAGGCTGTAAGAACAAGCCTCAGATCATTTTACCCCGGCCATGGCGCAAACGATATTCCATTCCTCCGGGGTTACCGGCTGCACGGATAAGCGGGAATTCTTTACCAGAACCATTTCCGCCAGGTTCGGATCTGCCTTTATCTGTTCAAGCGTGACCGGGACCTCTACCGGCCCCACGGCTTTGATATCCACACATTCCCAGCGCGGATCATCGGTTGTACTGTCCGGGTGCGCCTCTGCGATCACCTCCACAATGCCGACAACCGATTTTTCTTTCATCGAATGATAAAAGAAACCGCGATCACCTACTTTCATCTGACGCATGAAGTTGCGCGCCTGATAGTTGCGCACGCCGTCCCATTCTTCCCCAACTTCACCTTTGGCAACCTGGTTGTCCCAAGACCATGTGTTGGGTTCCGATTTGAATAACCAATAGTTCATTCAGCTCTCCTGTTTCAGGGGTCGCGACATCAGGGCCGCGACGGCGTCTGCGATTGATAGATCACCTTCCAACACCTGCGCCACGGCTTGGGCTATTGGCAGATCTACCCCGTTTTTGCGGCCCAGCACCAGAACCGCGCGCGCCGTTGCAATGCCTTCAACTGTGGTGGCGGCGGTGCCCGTGGGTCGCCCCCCAAGACGCAAACCGTAGGCAAAGTTTCGCGATTGCGGTGAGGTGCAGGTCAGCGCCAGATCGCCGAGGCCCGACAGACCCATCAAAGTGTCTTGCTTGGCACCCAACACCGCACCCAGACGAGCCATTTCCGCAAACCCGCGTGTCATCAGTGCTGCCCGCGCGCTTTCACCCAGACCGGCCCCTGCAACCAGACCACAGGCAATAGCGTAGACATTTTTCAACGCCCCGCCCAGCGCCACACCGTTAATATCCGCGTTGAGATAGAGCCGCAGGGTGTCGGTGGACAAAAGGCTTTGGATTTCTGCGCCTGTGTCCCCGTCAGCGCATCCGAGCGACAAGGCGGTCGGCTTTCCAGCCGCCAGTTCCGCTGCAAATCCTGGGCCGGAAACAACGGCAACGGCGTCGGCAATTTCGTGGGGCATCTGTCCGGACGCGGTTTCGACCCCTTTCGCCACCACCAAGCGTGGCGGGCCGCTGGCAAGGCGGTTGCAAAATTCGCGAGTTTGTTGCGCTGGAACAGCGATAACGTGAAGGTCCGCTTGGGCGGCTTGTTCCAAGTTACTCGTCAGATCCAAATTTCGAGGTAGCGACACACCGGGCAGGTATTTTTCCAGTGATCTTGATGATTTAGCAGCCGCAATCGAAGCGGCATCTCTACCCCATATGGTCACGTCGCGCCCCGCCTGCGCCCAAACGACAGCTAACGAAGTTCCAAAAGCCCCGGCCCCAAAAACAGCTATGCGCGTCATGCTTTTGCTCCACGTTTGCCTGACCCAAGCATGGGCGCGGCGGTCTGATCCAAAGGCCATCGCGGACGTGCTGCAAGGGTAAAGTCATGGCTTTGGCCAGCTGCAAACAACTCCAACCCAGCCCAGGCGATCATTGCAGCATTGTCGGTGCAATAGGCCAGCGGCGGCGCCAGATAGTTGAACCCCTCCGCCGCTGCCGTATCTTGCAAGCTTTGCCGGATGACACTGTTTGCCGCTACGCCACCCGCAACAGCAATTGTGGGCGATGCCACCCCGGTACGTTCGCGAAAAATTCCGCAAGCACGTCGGGATTTTTCCGCCAACGTGTCCGCAACGGCGGCCTGAAACCCGGCACAAAGATCGGCGCGATCTGCCACCGTTAACCCGCCTTTTTCTGCGATCAGCGTATCACGCGCCCGGCGCAATGCGGTTTTCAGGCCGGAAAACGACATATCTACACCCGCCCGGTCGAGCAGCGGCCGGGGAAATTCGAACCTTTTCGGGTCCCCGGTGCTGGCATGTTTTTCGACCTCCGGCCCGCCGGGGTATCCCAACCCCAGCAACTTTGCCGTTTTGTCAAACGCCTCTCCGGGTGCGTCATCAATGGTGCCGCCCAGCCGTTCAAACTGATCGGGGCCGAGGACTGCCAGAAACTGGCAATGTCCGCCGCTGACCAAAAGCATCAGATAGGGATAGGCCACCGCATCGGTCATGCGCGGGGTCAAAGCGTGCCCTGCCAGGTGATTTACCCCGACCAGCGGTTTGTCTGCGCCAAAAGCCAGACCTTTGGCGCACATCACGCCGCTTAGCACCCCACCGATGAGGCCCGGCCCGGCAGTAACCGCGATGGCGTCCACATCAGCCAAGGCAATATCCGCCTCTCGCAACGCGCGCGCGACACAGGTGTCGAGCCGTTCCGCATGGGCGCGGGCAGCGATTTCAGGCACGACACCGCCAAAATCGCTGTGCAGGTCCTCCTGGCCCCAAATCACGTTTGAGCGCACATCCCCCGGCCCATTGGGCGCACCAACCACAACGGCAGCCGCAGTTTCATCGCAACTGCTTTCTAGTCCGAGAAGTGTCAGGGTCGGTTCCACCGGGCGGTCTCAGTCTGTAAGGTTGTCTGGCTGGTAACATTTGACCAAACTACAGACAAGAAACGCCGATGGCCCGAAACCCTTTGCTTTTGATGACGCGCGCGCGGCCTCAGTCAGAGGCGTTTGTTTCGGACCTGGTCGGGCACCTGGGCCGGACGCCGGACCATTTGATCAGTCCGATCCTCGATATTCACCATAAGCCTGTCGATATTCCCGATGGCGTGCAGGCTGTGCTATTCACATCAGCCAATGGCGTGCAGTCAGTGCGTGATCCGCAGCCCATCCGGGCAATCTGCGTTGGTGACACAACCGCTGAGGCCGCATCAGATGCAGGATTTAGTGCTATCAGCGCGGGCGGCGACGCGGAGGATCTCTTGATGGCAGCACTGGCCTTGTTGGACCCGTCCAAAGGTAGGGTTATCCATGTATCTGGAGACATTCAGGCCAAAGACCTTTCTGTCGCGTTCCAAAACGCCGGTCTGACCTACCAGAATGTCGTGGGGTATGAGGCGAAACCAGTGGCCCTTTCGCCCGAAGCACTGGCAGCCGTTGCTGCGCGGTCGGTCGTGGCGCCGGTGTTTTCGCCGCGAAGTGCAAAATTGCTAAGTGGAGCGCTAAACGGTTTGGCGGGCTTCGATCTTCAGTTCGTAGCGATATCTGAAGCGGCTGCTGATGCACTGGGCCGACCGTGCAAAATCGCATCGGCGCCAACGCGCGCACAAATGGTGCAGAGCGTCGGCGAACTCTTATAATTGGTCGCACCCCCTTGAGGGGGGGCCATCAACAACATACGTTTCTGCGGGTGGCCCATCCGGGTCGAAAATGGGGCAGATGATTCCGTGGCGAAAAAGAAAGAACCCAAACAGCCGATAGAAGATGCTGAAGTTGTAGAAGATTCGGCTGTCGACGCTGTTGACCCGGATACGGGCGACGAAAGTGCGTCTGACACCGCGCAAGCATCTGAAGAAGCCGAAAAAACGGCGGATGCAGAGCCGGAAACCCCCATAGATGACTATGAATTTGCCGATCCGATTATCGACACACCGCAAAGCGCACCTGTCGAGCCGATAGAAGAAGCCGCAGGGACAAGCCTGTCCGCACGCGTGCTGCAAGTGTTGGTCCTGATCTTCATCGGCATTGCAATTGCGCTTTGGGGCGCTCCGAAACTTGCGCCGATGTTGCCTGCTGGGTTGTCACCCGTGGCTGAATTTTTGGCGCCCGGCCGATCCGCGGCAGAGGCAGAGGTCGCAGCCTTGCGTGCAGAAATGGACGAAAAGCTGGCGGCGGTTTCCGCCAATGGCAGTGGCGTTGATCAGGCTGCCATCGACAGCGCAATCGCCGCATATGACGCCGGCGTCGCCGCCCAAATCGGAGAGATAAAAGACCAACTCGCCGCAACCGATGGACAGGATATCGAAGCCCGCATAGCCGCCCTTGAAACCAAACTGGAAGGCATGGCGGCCGAACTGACCGCCGTATCTGACCGCCTATCCAGGCAAATCACCGAAAATGGCGTTGCCCTGTCGGAAGAGGCAGGGGCAAAGCTATCAGGCTATCAAGCCGCGCTCGAAGGATTGCGGGCCGAAGTGGGCGATCTGGCCGCGAAAAACGGCGCTCTGTCCCAAAAAGTGGAAGAAATAGCATCTGCTGCCCAGCGCCGCGTGCAAGAGGCTCAGGTTGAGGCATCAAACCGTGTCGCGACCACAGCGACCCGCAAGCTGTTGACAGAAATTGAAAGCGCACTTGCGACCGGAGCAGCGTTTGAAGCTGCTTTGGCCGGGCTTGAGGAAACCACTGGCGCCCCGGCACCCGATGCGCTGGCCGCAGTTGCCGCTACTGGCACGCCAAGCTGGACCACGCTTCGCAACCAATTCGCCGACAAGGCCCACGCGGCCCTGCGCGCAGACGCTGATGCAAATTCGGGCGACGGGATTGGCAGCAAGCTGGGGTCGTTCCTGCGCAATCAAATTGGCACACGGTCGCTTGAGCGCCGTGAAGGCGACGATGTGGATGCGATTTTAAGCCGGGTCGAAGACGATCTGTCCAACCGCAGACTGGACGCCGCCCTGACTGAGGCTGCCAGCCTGCCTGACGCCGCCCGTGCACCGATGGAAACCTGGATTGCGCAACTCGGCGCGCTGAACGCCGCGCAAAAAGCACTGCAAAGTCTGGCCAGCGGCCAGGCGCCGACGGAATAGGAGCAGGATAAATGGTAGCTTCTCTTCTTCGCATTTTATTTTTCCTGGCGCTTATTATCGCAGCGGCTTTCGCGGTGTCTTTCCTGATCGAAACCGGTGGCGAGGTTCGCCTTTCCTTTGGCGGTCGCGAATACCTTTTCGAACCGCTGGATGCACTTGTAGGTTTGATCGTGTTGCTGGTTGCCATATGGCTCGCCTTTCGGGCGCTTGGATTGCTGGTGGCGGTTTTTCGGTTCTTCAATGGAGATGAAACCGCCATTTCGCGCTATTTCACCCGCAACCGCGAACGCAAAGGATATGAGGCGCTAAGCGACGGGATGGTCGCGCTGGCCGCAGGCGAAGGTCGCCTTGCCATGGCAAAAGCGGCTCGCGCCGAACGCTATCTGGAAAAGCCGGAACTGACGAACCTGATCAACGCCCAAGCGGCCGAAATGGCAGGCGATACAAAAAAGGCGCTGCAGTATTACAAAAGCCTGCTGGCGAATGACCGAACCCGCTTTGTCGGCGTGCATGGGTTGATGAAACAAAAGCTGTCCGAAGGGGACACCGATACGGCGCTTAAATTGGCAGAAAAAGCTTTTGCGCTCCGCCCTAAACACGGATCCACGTTAGAGACACTTTTCCGGCTTCAAACTGACAAGGGTGAATGGACTGGCGCGCGCAAAACAGTCGAAGCTAAGGTTCGGGCCAATACGCTGCCCAAAGACGTGGGAAAACGGCGGGAAGCTGTGTTGGCACTTGAAGACGCGCGCACCCTGATCGAAGCTGGCGATATCCCAGCAGGGAAAGAGGCGGCATTGCACGCCAACTATACCTCACCGGACCTGATCCCGGCTGCGCAACTGGCGGCAGAGATGCACGTCTTGGACGGCAACAAACGCGCGGCGACCAAGGTGCTGAAGAAGGCTTGGGCCACCAGTCCGCACCCGGATCTGGCCGCAGCATTTGCGGAAATTGAGCCGGACGAAACACCCTCCGCTCGGGCAAAGCGGTTCAACCAATTGCTGCGCCAAAACCCCGACCACCCGGAATCGCGATTGCTGAATGCAGAATTGATGCTCGCCGACGAAGACTTCCCCGCCGCCC
>JBCCET010000036.1:0-34935 GCA_039030095.1 Pseudomonadota bacterium
GCCACTTTCAGGACGGCCGCATTAAGCGCCTTTTTACCGTCTTCGATCTTGCTCTTTTGGGTCGAAATGTCTGCCTCGACCTTCGATTGGATCGCCAATTGTTTTTTCAGCTCATCGCGGGCAGCGCTCAGGGCCGTTTGATGCGTGTCCCAGGATGCCTGCAGGCCCGCCACGGGCACCAGTTCGGTGGCATCTGCCGATACGGTCTGAGCGGCGAGCGGCGCTGCCGACAAAAGCGCAGTTGATAAAAGTAGGGCTGGCAGAATGCGGGCGTGTGCGGGGCGATTTTTCAGATAGGTCACTCGTTCAATTCCCTGTTGTGGCGCTGGTTCGCGTACTGGTTTTTGGGGCGTAGACCGCCCTATTTGCGTTCAAGCGTTATCTATAACTTGCGTAAGCGTCAACGCGCGGCGCGAAAATGTAGTTCAATCAACGACATAAATTGGTGCGGAAACCTTGGTCCACTACATTTTGTAGATTGGTAGTCGATTCGGGGGCAAAAACGAGAATCAGCGAATGGTGCTAGATCCGCCCGACTCAACTTAAAATTTCTTGTGGATAACTCCGTTACTTAGCGGATTTCCCGGGAATCTCACGTCAAGGTCTGTTGCGCGAAATCGGTCTGACTGGCAAACTACCGCTAAATCTGGGAAAGGGCAGTGATATGATCACAAGATGTTTGAAGGCTGCCGCAGTGTTTGTGGGTTTGGCGGCATCAGCCGCAACTGCGCAGGCGTGCGGGGGAGTCTACACCGTTAAATCGGGCGACAGTCTGTCGTTGATCGCGGACGCGCATTACAAAGATGCAGCCAAGTGGACGGCGATCCACCAAAGCAACGTGGGCAGCATCGGGGCAAACCCCAACCGTATCCGCGTTGGCCAACGGCTCAGCCTGGCGTGTATCAACGGCCTGCCCATCGGGCTGGAAGGTGGCGCTGCACAAACGGCCTCTGCCACCACTGTCAGTGACATTGAACTGACAGCCGCTGTGGTGGAAGAAAGCCGCGGCGTGCGTTTGCTGACGGGCGATGACTACGCGCCATTCACGGACCGCGACCTGCTGAACGGCGGGCTTTACACCGATCTGGTCAATGCCTCCATGCGGACCAACCCGGCCAGCGCGAAATACAAGATCTACTGGATCAACGACTGGGCTGTACACCTCGACACGCTGCTCGGCGACGGCATCTTTGACGTGGGCTTCCCGTGGATCAAACCAAACTGCGAAGCGCTGCCGGACAACTGGCGCTGCAACAACCTTGTCTTCTCGGAGCCGATGTTCGAGATGCTGATCATGCTTTTCGTCAACAACGATGCGCCGCATGAGTTTGCCACCAACAACAACGTCAACGGCAACAAGCTTTGCCGGCCCAAGGGCTATTCCATGCACGTCTTCGACATCGACGGGCGCAACTGGCTGAAAGATGGCAAGATGGAACTGGTGTCACCGCTGACCGTCGCCAATTGCTTTGAAATGCTGGCCGCGGGTGAAGTAGACGCGGTTGCCATGAACGAATTCACAGGCCGCGCAGCAATCGCAGACCTGAAACTTCAGGAAAAAATCTCGGCGGAAAAGACGCCTCTGACGGTGGATGGCCTGCACGTGGTTGCCAACAAAAAGCACCCGCAGGCTGAAAAGCTTATCTCGCTGGTCAACGAAAGCCTCGCAGGCATCAAAGACAGCGGCGAATATCAAAAGATCATCGACACCCATATGACGAAGATCTGGGAGAACTTCTAAGCGATCTCCAAAGCGGGGCGGCCTGGGACAGGGCCGCCCCGCCTTCCGCATAACTACGACGCAAAGTCGAGGAGCAGGGAAATGAGAAAAGCGATAGGTCTGGGGCTTGGGATGGCCCTGTTCGGCGGCGCAGCGGCGGCCTGCCCGACAAACTATACGATCCAGAAAAAGGACACTTTGCTGTCGATTGCCCAGGAAATTTTGGGCGACCGGTCGCAATGGTCGGCGATTTTCTATGAAAACGAGGCGGCGCTGGGTGGCAGCCTTGTTGATCTGCCTACCGGGACACAGATCACAATTCCCTGTGTGGACGGGGTAGAACACGCCGTGACGACGCAAACCGCACCGGTGGTGGAAGAGGAAACCGTCCAAGAGGAAGTGGCAACAATAGAGCCGGAACCACAGGACGTGACCCCCACCATCGCAGCGGTTGCCGATCCCACACCGCTGCAAAAGGATGGTGCCGACATTCGTTTGCTAACCGGGTCGAACTATGCCCCCTTTACCCAAGCCGACTGGGTCGGCGGCGGCATGTTCACAGAACTGGTCAACGCAGCCTTTGAATCCGCGCCCAGCCCGCTGCCGTTTTCGATCACTTGGGAAGATGACTGGTCAAAACACCTGTTTCCTTTGCTCGATGACAAGTCATTCGACATGGGCTTCCCCTGGATCCGGCCGAATTGTGAGGCGAACCGGACGAATGAAAGGTGCGCCAATTTCCACTTCTCGGAGCCGGTCTTCACGATGAAGCAGCTGCTTTATGTGGCGGCTGACAGCACAGTGACGTTTGCGCAGGATAACGACATTCTGGGCCGCACGCTTTGCCGCCCGAAGGGGTACTTCACCCACGACCTGGACGAAAATGGGCGCAATTGGGTGGCAGAGAACAAGATCAAGCTGGTGCGCCCGGAAACTCCTGCGGAATGCTTTGAACTGCTGTTGCAAGGGAAAGCGGACTACGTTTCTGCCAATGAATTCCTCGGTGCCAGCACGGTTGCGGAAAATGACCTGGAGGGCAAAGTTCGCTCGCTTGATCGGGCTCTTTCCACCATCGGTTTGCACGTGGTGATCTCTAAGCGGCACTGGCGGGGGACAACGAACCTCTACCGGTTCAACGCGGGCCTTGCTGCGCTAAAAGAAACGCCGCGCTATCAGGCAATCCTCGACAAACACTGGCAGATTTTCAATGACCGGCTGAACTAGTCCCGGTCATCGAGCAGTTGAGGGCGGCCCGCAAAGGCCGCCCTTTTTTCGTTCAGAACTTGCCTGGGTAGCCTTCCGGCAGATCACCCGACGGCATGTCTGCAATCACATCCCAATGTTCCACGATCAAGCCGTTTTCCAGCCGAAAAAGGTCGTAGAACGCAGTGGGTTTGTCGCCGAATTTACCCTCTGCGCCGGTCAGCACAAAGTTACCTTCTGCCACGACCAGCGGCACATCGGTGTAGACCATCTTGATGCCTTTTGCGGCCATTTCTTTCATCAGCTTGCCCAAGCCTTCCAGCCCGTCACCGGCCATCGTGTTGTGTTGCAGGTATTTGGCCGGGTTGATGTACTGGGTGATGTCGACGTCTTCGCCTTTGATGAATACGCGGTTCATCAGGTCGAGCACCTTGGCCTTGTTGGCTTCCGTCTGATCCAGATCCGTAATCTCCGTTTCGCCGTCGACCTGTGTGCGCCCCGATGGGTTCGGGCTGTCTGCAAACGGTTGCAGGTTGTCCCAGTGTTCGACAATTTTGCCATCTTCGTTGAACCGGAACACGTCAAAGGCCACCAGCGGCACCGGGCCAAAGCCGGTCCAAACGTTGTGCATGGCCACAAGATCGCCTTCGCCGATTACGCGGGCGACCTGCAATTTCAGCCCGTCCCCTTTGCCGATGTATTCGACCAAGCCAGTCATCGCGGCGAGACCGGATCCACCCAACGGGTTATGCTGGATATAAGGATCAGCGAAATAGTCAGCCACTTTGCTGGCGTCTCCGGCAGCCAGAACGTCGGTCATCGCTTTCACTGCATTGGCTTTGTTTGTTGCCACGTCTGCGGTGGCAATAGTGCTGCTGACGACAAGTGCCGCAAGCGTTGTCAGGGTGCGAAACATAAGGTGTCCTTTCGGTCAAATCCGGGGCGCTGTTGCCCCTGTGATCCACATCTAGACCCGATCTAGTGTTTCGATTAGTATCGTAATCATGGCAACATTATTCCAAAAATTAGAAATATGATTGACGACTACAAAGGGCTGGCCGTCTTCGTAGCGGTGGTGGAGGCAGGCAGTTTCAGCGCCGCAGGGCGGCGGTTGCGGTTGTCGACCTCCGTGGTCAGCCACCACGTCAGCCGCCTGGAGGATAAGCTGGGCGTCGCCCTGTTCTTTCGCTCCACCCGGTCTTTGTCACTCACCCCCGAAGGGCAGGGCATGCTGCCTGCCGCCCGTGCCATGGTTGCCTCCGGGGAGGAGGCGCTCGATGCGCTGGCCGGTGCCGGGGAACAGCCGGTGGGCACCCTGCGCGTGACGATGCCCGCCTTTGGCGACCGCAGCCCGACCCACAATGCCGTTTGGGCCTTCGCGGCGGCACATCCGCAGGTGTCGATCTCGGTCCACAGCACAGATGAACGGGTCGATCTGGTGCGCGACGGGTTTGACATCGGGATCCGACTGGGTCGGTTGCAGGACAGCGCCCTGAAAAGCCGCAAAGTGGGGGAGTTTCGGCGCGCCCTGGTGGCGGCGCCGTCATACCTTGCGTCGCGCCCGCCGATCCAATCGGTGGAGGATTTGCAGGATTGCCTTCAGGTGGCTTTTGCCATGTTGCCCCGATCCATGACCCTTCTCCGGGCGGGCGAAGAGGTCGAGATCGTGCAAACCAATTTTCGGCTGGAGGTAAATTCCGTCATCTCAGCCAAGGCAGCCATTGTTGCGGGATTGGGCGTTCTAAACCTGCCGTTGTCGGAGGTTCAGGAGGAACTGAAGACCGGCACATTGGTCGAGGTACTGCCGGACTGGACGCCACCGGTTATGGGTATCTTCGCGCTTTGGCCAGAAACCGGCACCCAAAAACGGCTGACCCGTCGGTTCATCGACCATTTGGCCGCAGCGGGCCGGGCTACATCGTCCGTTCCGCAATCCGTGTAGGCGGCCTACCAAATGCAAATAAAATTGAGACAGCAATAGTCAGTTCATAGAACACCAACAAAATCCGCGCATTACAATCCCAACCGGAGGATAGCTACCTTAAGCACTGTTGGCATCGTGCGGCCAAACTGCGGCTTCCCGCGCGTTTCTCGATTGGCTAAGGTTTGGTCCGACATGAACCTGTTTAAATTTTTCCAACCAAAGCTTGGTAAGTTTGATCCCGCAACGGCCCCGTCACCGCAGGAACGCCAAGCGCTGCGGCAAAGTGTTGAGGCCTGCACATTTGGCCCCTACATGACGCTCGCAGACGCCAACCTAAATTTGCTGTCCGTCTTCGACGATCTCAAATATGACCGGGCGGATGCTGATATGTTGTCGCCGCCAATGCGACGCCATGCCGTCGAACAACTCAGCGCGCTGGGGTTTCGGCAAACGGCTGGCACTGTGTTGGAACATGCGGCCTCTGGCATTCGCTGTGTTTTGCCCAAATCCCATGCCCTGGGCGCATCCCCATTTGATGTCACGCGTTACACGCCAAAAGGGCCGCAGGACTACTACCTTTTGACGCCGACCCAAACTGCCTGCGTTTTTATCGACAGCTACGATCATGCGGAGGCGGTGGGTCGCGTGAAGGACCTTATCACGATCCAACCGATCAATATTTTGCGGCTCGCCGACTATCTGGAAAAAAAGCCTGCCCACACCAGTTTCAAAAACGCGATTGGCCATCTGCGTCTTGTCCAACGCGAAGCGATTGCAGCCGAACCACTGTGCCGCCGCCGTGCGCTTCGGTGATTTGACAAAGCGCCGCTGCTGCCTTTTTAAGCGCCAGAATATCCGACATTCCCCATTTCCGCTTGCGGTATCAACATACCGCAACTGACGTGTCGTTGGCGTGTGAAAACCGCCCTCAATTCGTGTTGTCCCGCAGTTTTGGCAGCCGCGTTTGAGCCGACGAAGGCAGGTTCAACAAAGCCGCAGTTTCCGGCCGAAAAATCGACTGTTTTTGCCACTTTTTTAGGTATTTTCGCGGGAAAAAGTAGAATTTCCAGGTTTGCCAATTGGTGGACAAAGACGGCGAACGATACAACTTAACGGTGCGCATTCCGCTATTTTGTTGCTATTAGGGCAACAAAACGGTGCACCCGCGCTAAAGCCTGCCTCAATAATGCCCAGGTTTAGGAAAATTTGCGGCGCATTGTTTCGATATCGTCAACAGAGCTGAGGGGCTGTTGATGAGTTTGGATGATGCCGGTCTACGACGTTGGCATATATAACTTTGACCCGTATTTTACGTTCTCCCGTACGGTAGGCGGAACCTATACCTATGCGGAAGAGGCACAAAGCTCCGGCTCGGCCACGATCACCGACAACCAGGGCACCGGGCTTACCCTTGAAGGTGACGCAAACGGAGAGACGGCCACTGCTACGATAACGGTGAATGGAAACACGTCCACCAATGTGTCGGTGGAGGCCGAAGAAGGCTGGACACTCCTCGACACCACCACCGGTGAAACGTTTCAGATGATCACCTTCCGGGTCGATAGCGGCCCGGCAACCGGCTACTACACGCTCTCCGAACAGCCGCTGATCCCGGGCCGGACCTATGAGACGGTGGAGTTCGATAACGAACCTGATGCAGACGCTGGCGACCCGGTTTTCACCTATTCCGATTACGTTGACGACGAAATTGATCCCCCAGACGGAACAGTCAGCGGCACCGATGGCGATGATACCATCGACACCAGCTACACCGGTGACCCGGAGCAGGAGCAGGTCGACAACGGGGACAGTACCGATACTGGCCCGCCGGTTGATCTGGATTTCAACTGGACGGACTACGGGGTTGATGAGCAAAGCGTCGAGACGGGGATAACGTCAGATGTCGGCGGCATCCAGGTTACCGTCAGTACCAACGATCAAAGTGGAACCGGGTCGTTCGAGATTGAGACCCGCCAGCAATACGTGGGCAGCGGAGAACCGTTTGACACGAATTCTTCGTTGGAACTCCGATCCACGGGCGGGTCCGGTGATGTGTCAATTACCACGATCGACTTTTCGTCTGTGGGGGGCAGCGGATATGAAGATGAGGTCCAGAACCTTGAATTCCGCATCAACGATATCGACACCGGCAGTTGGCAGGACCAGGTAGAAGTCCGCGCTTTTGATGCCGACGGCAATCTGATCACCGTCAACATAACGATCTCTGGCAACGAGACTGAATCAGGCGGCGTTGTCACTGCGGGAACCGGCGGAGATCAACCAAACCAGGCCGACGGGTCGGTCTATTTCAATATTCCAGGCCCTGTTAGCTATATTGAGATTGACTACGGCAACCTGTTGACCGGCGGGCAGGCGATTTATGTCACGGACCTGCATTTTCAGGCCGTACCGCTGGGCGGCCATGAGGATGTCATAGACGCAGGCGGCGGCAACGACAGCATCGATGCCGGTGTGGGCGATGATACGGTGTATGGCGGCACCGGCGGCGATACGATCAACGCCAGCGTCGGTGACGACACGCTTTTTGGCGACAACGACGCGGATGTCTTTCAGTTGGGCGATGGCCTTGGCGCTGACACCATTTTCGGCGGGGAAGGCGGCACCGACAACGATACGCTCGATGCCTCCGCTGTCACATCCGGCGTCACCCTTGCGCTTACCGACGGCGAGGACGGCACGGTTATTGTGGGGGCGGATACTTCATCGTTTGAAGGGATAGAAACCTTTGCGCTGACGGGTTTTGCCGACACGTTTGACGGCTCCAGCGCGGACGATAGCTTTACCCTCGATGCAGGTGCGGGTGACGACACTGTCACCACGGGCCAATCCGCCGATGTCATCGACCTGGGCGCCGGCGATGACACCGCCCAGGTGGGGCAAGGCGACAGCATTGCTGGCGGTGACGGCGATGACACCTTCACGCTGACTGACACCACAGGCACCGGCACGATCACCATCACCGGCGGCGAAGGCGATGAAACCACCGGGGACACGCTCGATTTCAATGGCCTGCTGGACACCGGCACCCTGGTCATCACGGATGACGATGATGCCGGCGGTGGTCTGACGGGCTATGCCTTCCTGACTGACGGGACCCGCGTCGAATTTTCCGAGATCGAGAACATCATTTGTTTCGCCCGCGGCACCGGGATTCTGACACACATGGGTGAGAAACGCATTGAGCGGCTGCGCCCCGGCGACCAGATCGTGACCCTGGATCACGGGCTGCAACAAATCCGCTGGATTGGGTCGCGCTCCGTGCCCGCCGTCGGGGCGTTTGCGCCAATAGTGATTTCAAGCGGTGTACTGGGCAACAGTCGCGATCTGGTGGTCAGCCCTCAGCACCGCATGCTGATCACCGGCCCCCAGGCAGAGCTGTTGTTCCACGAGCCGGAGGTGTTGGTGCGCGCACACCATCTGCTGACATGGGACGGGGTCTGGCGGCGAGAAGGAGGCACGGTTGAATATTTCCATATGCTGTTCGACCGCCACGAAATTGTCCATGCAGATGGTGCCCTGGCAGAAAGCTTCCACCCCGGCGACCAAGCTTTGGATGCCGTTAGCCAGGCCGCTCGGGAAGAGATCCTGACCCTGTTCCCAGAACTCGCAAATAGCTGCGAGACTTACGGCCCAGCCGCCCGTTTGTCTCTGAAAGCCTTCGAGGCGGAGCTATTGCACCTGCCCTGATGGTTAAAGATTTGGCGACAAATGCGGCTCAGATGGGATGGCCACTGATAATTTCGCCCGGATAACTTGCCGTCTGTTTCCGGCCCTCACTTACAAACCTGCGAAGGCTATCGAACGTCCGCCGACTCTAAAGAGGTGGAGTTTGCTGGCACCTATCCCTAGCGACAATCTCGCCGTATCAGTTTGCGTAGTACATAGTGATCGTCACATCACTATTGCTCAAAGAAGCGCCTCTGAACGTCGGGGTGTCATAGGCGTCCAGCGCTCCGCTGGTCGCATAGCCCTCACTGGGCCAGTCGCCTTCCATGTTCAGGTCCTGGTCTTTGTCTTCATCGTGGAACGCGGCAATTGCAAGCGGCCCCGTCCTTAGGTCTGGAAACGTGACAGCCACGTCCCCGTGCCTTGCAGCAACTTCAGCATATCTAACTGCGCGCGAATAATCGTAGCTCTTGAAAGCGTCTCGATTGTCAAAGACCATGACCACTATGTTGCCCTTGGCATTGCGGACGTTTTTGAACGTCAGCGAAACACCGTTCGGAAACTCAGCTTGAGCAGTTGACGCCAAGTCTGAATGTGCCTTGCTAGCCAACCAAGCCCCGCCGACCGTGATCCCGATTGAGGCTATTGCTCCGACGACCCGTTGCGTGTTTGTCGGCATTTCGCGCTCCTATTCTGCGGGTTCTGTTGTGGTGTCTTGCTCTTTTGGTTTCCAACCAGGTGGGCCGAACAGAACGCCAAACTTGTTCCCAAGGCCCGGCATGTTCCAGACGTCTCGACCTATCCTGTAAAAACCATGCAGGAACGCAACGAACGGGTTGATGCTCTCGATGGGTCTGACGAGCCCATACACAACCTCTTCCTTTTCCTCTTCGAATGTCCCGAACATCCGATCCCAGATGATGAATATGCCTGCGTAGTTCTTGTCGAGGTATATGGGGTTTGAGCCGTGATGGACGCGGTGATGCGACGGCGTGTTCATCAACCATTCGACCGGACGAGGCAGTTTTCGGATGCTCTCGGTATGAAGGATGGTCTGATACACCTGAACGACGATCTCGGCAAAGAGCACGACAATCGGATTGAAGCCGAGCAAAACAAGCGGCAGGTGAAAGAAAACAGGCCAGAACGAGTCCATCGGACCAAACCGGTAGGCGACAGATATGTTGAAGAACGGAGAGGAATGGTGAACCGTATGCGTGGCCCAGGCCAGGTTCACGCGGTGCATGAACCGATGTTCCCAATAGTAGGCAAGATCCGCTAGGATGACGCAGATCAGAACAGACATCCAGTTGATTTCAATATCGAAAATGGCAAACTGGAACGCGTAGTAAAAGGTTGTGATGTAGAACGCGCCGAGGAAGAGTATCGTCAGGCCGATAAAGAACACCAGCGTGATGTAATTGGTGAGCGTGTCTCCAACGAGTGTCCAAGACAGCTTTTTGTAGACCGCGTACCTGACGAACTCAAAAGCAAGAAACGCCAGGGCAAAGACAAAGAACCAATCATTAATGAAAGTTTCCAGCCATTCGAGATAACCCGCGCTGACAGGGGTGAGGAGCCATTCCATGGGTGATTCCTTAATTATCAAACTTGACAATCAATTGGCATTGCATAGATTGTTTGTCAACATAGACAAAGTATTTCTAGGACAGCATGGCCAGACCTGAAATCAAGGAAATGCGGCGTGAGCAGATATTGGATGCATTCGAGGTTTGCGTTGCTAAATACGGCGTGGAAGGGGCGACCCTCGCCAAGACGGCAGAACAAGCCGGGTTGGCGCGCCCACTTGTGCGGCACAACGTCGGCAACCGTGAAGAACTGATCAACGCTTTAGTCGAGCGGTTCCTAGCGCGCAGCCGGCAAGAGATGCAGGCTTTTTTCGATACGCTCCCAGCCAATGACATGGCAAGGAGTGCGGTCGATTGGCTGTTTGATCCGCAGTACACCGATACGCAATTTGTCCAAGTCGCATACGCCCTGATTACGTTTTCTGCCGGCGATGCCGGGATGGCAAAAAAAATGCGGGCTTGGCTCAAGAACTTCCAGGAAAGCTTAAATAATCTGATTGTGGATGATTTTCCGCAAGCAGACCCCCAAAGTATCTCCGCCGTTTCCGCAGGTATTATGGGGATCTACTTCAACGTAGAAACACTCCACGCGATCAGTAGCCCTGACTCTCTTCTGATCCCTTCAAAAAAGGCGGCGCTGATACTTCTCACGTCCTTAGAGGCGCCCAAATGAGACCGCTTTCGCCAACGGTTTGAGACAGTAGGCATCTTGGTGATCTGGCGAATGCGCGCAAGGCTTGGAGGATCCTCGCACCGCGCACGGGAAGCCACGCCTCGGCAACGATGCATCCCACGGACCTCTTTCCAGCATTAAACCTCGCGGTATCAGCAACTGGAAGCATGCGGCCGCCGATCAGAGCAGCATCCGCCAAAGCCGAGTTTCCTGACGCGCATAGCTGCCCCTTCAAAGACGGCACTGGTGGGACAGAACGTTAGCCCCCACCTAAGTGTCGAAAGGAGATAACCAATGCTCGAAACTTACCAGATCCGACAGGAAGAGATGCCCGAAGACATGGGATTTCTCCTGGGCCAATACCCGCGCGACAGCTGGGATGCTCACCCGGGCTTCAAGGATAAGACCCGCCAATGGATGGGCGCCCATCAGGGTTTTCGCAAATTGGCCGAACGCGTTCGTCTCGACGCCGAAATGTTGCTGAACAAGGACATGGCAGCCGATGATTTCGCCGCACGGCTATCCTTTCTGGGTGGCAGACTGGTGGGCAACCTGCATGGCCATCATGGATGGGAAGACCACGTTTATTTCCCGGAACTTTCGTCGGCCGACCCGCGATTTGACGCAGGCCTTGAGGTGCTGGAAAAAGACCACGCTGATCTGGATCTGGTACTCGACGATTTCACCCGTCAGGCAAATCGGGTGATCAAGTTGGCGGCCTTGGATGAGGCACAGTCCCTGGAGGAGGCTGGTGCAGTTCACAGGCAGACAGAAGTGATCGAAGCCTTCCTGAAGCGCCACCTAAACGATGAAGAAGACCTCGCGGTTCCGATCATTCTGCATCATCGACTTCGGGGCTAAGGGGCGTGGTACAGCATTTCGTGCAGGCCGTAGGTTCAGGGATTTATCCGATTGATGGTAGGTAATAAGGACCACCCTACGGCTTCTCGAAAGGCTTGCCGCCAAGGTCGATCGCAGCCCTGTCGCAGAAGGTGCCTGCATGCTGCGAAGGCCTCAAAAGATTGCTAAAATTCCGGCAATTATGCAGCGTCCTGACACGCATCTGGCGACCCCGGTTATGCCTTCATGGGTGGGGTCGCCTTAGCATTCAGCGGATTGGTCTTCTATTGGATCGATTTGGTTTCCAGATACTCGTGGAACCCAAGTGGCCCGGCTTCGCGCCCGTTGCCGGACTGTTTATAGCCCCCAAACGGTGCATCGTAATCCGGGCCGCCCCCATTCACGTTGACGTTGCCCGTACGCAGCTTGCGCGCCACGCGGTCGATCCGGGTTTGATCCGATGACTGGATGTAAGAGGCCAGCCCGTAAGGCGTATCATTGGCAATCTCTATGGCTTCTTCCTCAGTTTCGAACGGCAGAACCGCCAGCACCGGGCCAAACACTTCTTGCTGGGCGATCACCATGTCGTTGGACACATCTGTGAACAACGTAGGTCGGATGTAGTAGCCACTGTTGAACCCCGATGGCAGACCAAGCCCACCTGCAGCCAGGGTTGCCCCATCGTCGATGCCAGCCTGGATCATGCGCTGCACATGTTCGAACTGTTTTTTGTTGACCAGCGGGCCGATGTGATCGCCGTCTTGCATGGGGTCGCCGACCTCGACCGCTTCCACTTCGGCGGTGACCAGGGCCACGACTTCATCATAGACAGATTTTTCCACCAAAAGGCGCGAAGCAGCGTCGCAGGATTGCCCGTTGTTAATAAAGCATGCGCCGACGGAAATCTTTGCCGCCTCTGCCAGATCAGCGTCCGCAAACAGCAGGTTTGGTGATTTGCCGCCAAGTTCCAGTGACACGCGTTTGATTGTATCTGCCGCCGTCTTGGTCACAGCCTTGCCTGCGCGCGTGGAGCCGGTGAACGAAACCATGTCGATGTCCGGATGGGCAGAGATCGGCTCACCCACGCCCAAACCATCACCGTTGATCATGTTGAACACACCCGGCGGGCAGCCTGCCGCGTCAATGACCTCTGCCAACATAATGGACGACAGCGGCGAATATTCGCTGGGTTTCAGCACAATTGTGCAGCCTGCAGCCAGGGCTGGGGCAACCTTGATCATGATCTGGTTCACAGGCCAGTTCCAGGGTGTGATCATCCCTACAATCCCAACCGGTTCATCCACCAGCGTGGAACCGCCGCGCAGGGAAGGGCGCTCAAACTCATGGGCGCGCACCGCCTCAATCGCGGCCTCGATGTGACCGACGCCAACCGGCTGATGCACTTCTCTGGAAAATGAAATGGTGGTGCCCATTTCATGGGGCATGATGCGCACAAATTCCTCTTCGCGCGCCTCATATTCCTTCAAGATACGCTCCAGCAGGGCGACCCGTTCATCCACCGTGGAGAACTGCCAGGTCTTGAACGCCTCTTTCGCGGCGGCGGTGGCGACATCCACGTCTTTGGATGACCCCAATGCAATGGTGGCAATCACTTCTTCATTGCCGGGATGGATCACATCAAAATCCGTGCTCTCGATTGGATCGACCCATGCTCCATTGATGTAGAATTTTTTCAGGTTTTCCATATCGCGTTCCTCTTTTCGTGGATGATTTGCCGATCGCGAAGCAGGCTCGCGTAGGTCCTTGGAAAGAGCAAAGGAGAGATTTCAAAGGGAGTCAAGAACAGGTGGAGGCCGGACAGAAATGAACGCCAAGACTACAGGAGCGTGAAGCCCGAATTCGCGCTGTCATTTTTTTAAGATCCGACAGTTTCGTCGCCTGAATGCGCGATCTAAACGGGGTCCTGTCCAACCAATCGCGGTAAGGTCACCTTACTTTTCAAGCAAAGCCACGGGCGCGTCCGCCGCGCGTACAAAATCCAGCGGGCGTTCATCAACCGCACTTTGGCGACGTTTCACCTCATACCGGATTTCGGGGCCGTCTTGTTCCGAGCAAACGATCAGGCATTCATGCAGCACTCGTGACCCGTCGAGCATTTCGACTGTACCACGTAGAAAGGGGGTATCCTGGGCTGACACGGCAAACCCATTGTCCCAGCTGCGCAGAACGGGATAAACCTCACCGTTCATCAGGACGCGGAGACGTTTTGACGTCTGAGCAGCCTTGCGCCGTGCGCGCGACAAACCTTCCAGAACTTCTGGCGACATGTGCATTTCCATGCGTCCACTCCCTCCCCAGGGTATCACCGTTAACAAAAGGCTCACAAAGTGAGTCGTCAATTGAATACTTGAAAACTGTTCGTTTCTAGTTATCGGGACGCAAGTAAACTTCAGGTATTCTGGGGCTCAACCAGATCGACACCTTCGACCGGGCGCAGAACATGGGGTTTTGTCGGGTCATAAAGCGCGCTGTCCACAAAATCATGGCTCTCTGCCAACGCAGGGCCGACCAGGATCAGGGCCGTACGGGTCAGCTTTTCCTTGCGCACCTTCTTACGGATGTCAGACAGCGTACCGCGCAGCATGATTTCATCGGGCCAACTGACGCGATAACCCACCACCACCGGGCAGTCCGCGCCGTAGTATGGCGTCAACTGGCGCTCAATCTCGCGCATGTTGCGGATGGCAAGGTGGATCGCCAGCGTGGTGCCGGTCCGCGCGAAATTTTCCAACGTCTCACCATCGGGCATAGACGTCGATTGCATCGACATGCGCGTCAGCACGATGGATTGGGCAATTTCCGGGATCGTTAGTTCCTGTCCCAGCGCGGCGGCAGCAGCGGCATAGGCTGGGACGCCGGGGATGATTTCATAGCTTATGCCGTCCGCCTTCAGGCGTCGGATCTGCTCTGCGATGGCGCCGTAAAGCGACGGATCGCCGGAATGTACGCGGGCCACATCTTCACCCCGTTTATGGGCGGCCAGAATTTCCGCGTGGGTCTCGTCCAGTGTCATTGCCGCAGTGTCCATCACCCGTGCGCCTTCCGGGGCGCAGGCAACCACTGCCTCCGGCACAAGGGACCCGGCATAAAGGCAGACCGGGCAGGCCTCGATCCGGGCCTTTGCTTTAACGGTGATCAGGTCCGGGTCGCCGGGGCCGGCGCCAATGAAATAGACGGTCATGGTGTGTTTCCTTCTGTCCAGGCCAGCCAAACCTGACCGGACCCATAGTCCCCGCAATAGGTCCCGGTCGCGCCCGCCATCAAGGCGACGAGTGCTGCAAATTCTGCCGCTCGGCGCGGCGTGACGGGAACCTTACGGTCCAAAAGCGGCGCCATCTGGTGCGCCTCTGCGTATCGTTTGACCGCCCATGCGGCGGATTGCTGGGGTTCGGGCACGGACGGGTGGCCCCAGGCCCACATAAATTCCCCATCAGGGGCAACCGTGCCCGCCACTTGCGCATCCAGCGTCACAGGGCCTTGTGGCAGATCAAAGGTCACGGTTCCCCCGGCGAGGTCGAGCTCAAATCCTCGCGCAGCCGCCAGCGCGCGCCCGGTGGCGGACCGGGCGGCGCTTGCCTCGGTTTCTGCCACGGCGCGGGAAACCAGCGGGCGGTACTCCGTCGGCAAAGGTTTGTCGCGCGGTGTCATTCGCCTAGCAATCCGTCGAGCTGTTTGTCGAGGTAATAGACCAAAGCAACTTTTCCCCCGGCGCCATGGTCACCCATGAAAACCCCGTTTGCGTTAGAGATATAGGCGCAGATCGCCAGATAGGCGTCCACCCGGTCGGGCGCGGTCGCGCCGCCGCGTGTCATCAGCTCTTCTATCTCCTGACGCTCACCAAATTGGCGGACCGCCCAGGCGGCGGCTTGCAGGTGTTCTTCCACGTCCGGGTGGCCCCAGGCCCACATCCACGACCCGTCATTGGACAGGGTGCCTGCGATCTGCACATCAGCGGCCACTTCCGACCGGTCCGCGCGGATCAAACTGACCCGCCCCTTGCGCGCGTTCAGGCGGAAGTCGGTGGCGGCACCCACCTTGTCTGCCCGTCCGCCGAGGAAAAGTTTCGCATCCGTGGCGATCTGGCCGAAGCTTTCGGGCAGCTGCGTCGCGCCGCGATCCGCCATGCGGCCTGCAAATTCCAAAAGGATGTTGTTCATGAGGCCAGGTCTCCGTCGATCTTGCGCGCATAGCCGCGCGGGGTGAACATTCGCGGCCCTTCGCCCAATCGCGCGAGCCGAGAGTGGGAGGAGCCGACCAGCACCACCGTCAGCATGTCAACCTCGTCCACTTCCAACGCATCGAGCCTGCGATAGCGGATGTGTTCCTCCGGCCTGCCAAGCGAGCTGGCGAGCATCACCGGCGTGTCCGCCGGGCGGTGCTGCAGCAGAATATCGCGCGCCTCCGCCAACAAGGTGCGGCGGCGTTTGCTGACCGGATTGTAAAAGGCGATCACGAAGTCGCCCTCAGCCGCTGCGCGCAGGCGTTTGACGATATCTTCGCGCGGGGTCAGCAGGTCCGACAGGGAAATGGCGCAAAAATCGTGGCCAAGCGGCGCCCCGGCGCGGGCGGCGGCCCCTTGCAGCGCGGATACGCCGGGCGCGCATCGGACCTCTACCCGATGCGCAGCGTCGCTGACACACTGATCAGCCTGGCCGCGGTCCAGCAGTTCAAAAACCAGCGCGCCCATGGCGTAAATACCTGAATCACCGGAACAAACCAGCGCAACGTTCTTGCCCTTACCCGCTTCTTCCAGCGCGTAGCGGCAGCGCGCTTCTTCCCCACCCAGTGGGAAATCGGCCCGTGGTTTGCCCGCCACCAGCGGACCCAGCAAGTCGATATAAAGCCCGTAGCCCACCAGTTCGTCTGCCTCGGCCACAAAACGGGACGCCTCCGGCGTGCGCCAGCTTGCCTGTCCCGGTCCGATACCGATGAGTGAAACCGTGCCGCGCTGGCGACCAAGTGGCGCCGCTACCGGCTCTTCCGACCATGCAATGGCGCAAGTTGCCATGGCGGTCTTTTCTTTTGGCCAACTCAGCGATGAACCCGCGCCAGCCCCAGCCAGCGCTGCCGCCTCCGCCACACCGTGGCAGCCAATCTCTGCAAAAACGACCTCTGACGGATTGGCTAGTTGGGGCGTCAATTCTTCCAGTTCTGCGGGCGAAAACAGCCGCAAAGGAACGCCCAGTTCGTCTGCCAAGGCAAGGACGGCCGGTTCATCCGCCTTCAGGTCCACAGAATGGACAGCGGCCACTGCGCCCGGTGCGATACCCGCGTCCGAAAGGCGTTTGTGGGCCAGTGCGGAAAGTTCTTCCGGCGGGCAATTTCGCGCGCAACCAACACCAAGTGACGCGTGCAGCGGATGAAAGCCAAGCGTGTTGTCCGGCGCGGGGGCAGTGTCCACCCAAACCGCTACCCCGTCTTCGCCAGATGCCGCTTGGGGCAAATCGGACAAAAAGTCGGCGTGCCCGGCCAATGCGCCGGTCAGGCGAACTTTAGCACCAGACAGAAGCTGGGCCATGACATCCTTGGCCAAATGACCATTGGCAATGCGCCACCCCGGTGGAGGGGTATCCAGTGCGACGCCAAGTGACACATCGCCCGCAGTGGTGACGGCTGCATGGGTCTTGAGCGCGGCAGCAAGATCAGCTGCCAGACGGTTGGCACCGCGATGTCCGCCTAACAGCGGGATCACAGTCGATCCGTCGTCGGGGATAGCGACCACTGGCGGCTCGGTCGTTTTGTCTGCCAGCAACGGCGCCACGGCGCGGATCAGAATGCCCGCCGCGCAAACGCCGACGATGGGTCGCCCGGCAGCAAACAGGTCACGCGCGTGATCCAGCGCATTGTCAAAAACCACGTCGCCCGGTGCCACCCGGTCCACCCGGGTGTGCAGTTGGGCGCCAAGCGCCTGTGCCACCTGCGCGGCCGTTTCGCGCCCGGACGCGGACAGGCACAGGACGGCAACATTGCTGTTCACAACCATGGGTCTTCCCCCCTGGAAACCAGAATCATAGAAAAATACGGCGCCTTTTCAGGTGCTTCGGTCAGCGGCGCGTGCCGTTGGTTGGGCAGCGTTGCGCGCTCCACGTAAGACGCGTGATCGGTCAGGCCCAGCGTGTCCAGCACGCGGCGGATTTTGCCCAGGTGGCGCCCGACTTTCATGATCGCCACAGAACTTGCCGCCTCAATCCGCGCCTTCAATTCTGCCTCCGGCAAGGGTCCGGGCAGGATCGTCAGGACCTCGTTGCGGGCGGATAGCGGTTGGCCCACAGCCGCCGCACAGGCGGTAACTGATGTGACGCCCGGCACCACTTCCACCGGGTGATCGACGCTAAGTCGGGAAAAAAGGTACATGAAAGAGCCGTAGAAAAACGGGTCCCCTTCGCACAGCACAACCACGTCGCGCCCATCGGCCAGATGCGCCGAAATGGCGCCGGCGCCGGTGTCATAGGCGGCCTGCGCGGGCGCCCGGTCAGTGGTCATAGGGATGGAGATCGGCAATTCCACTGCCGTCTCAGGTATCAGATCTGCCGCGATGGACCGGGCAAAGCTGTCGCCGCCTTCCAGCATCGGATAGGCGATCACAGGTGCTGCCGCGATCAGACGCGCAGCCTTCAGCGTAATCAGCTCCGGGTCGCCGGGGCCAAGCCCTATGCCGTAAAGCGTGCCGGTCATCGTTTGACCAGGCTCCATTGGGTCACGGGCATTGCTGGGCGCCAACCGGTCAGACCGCCCACCGGTTCAGCCCGGTGCACCTGCAAACGCACCAACTGCCCGCCGTGGCGTTTATGCAGGTCGATCAACACCGTCTCACTTTCCAGCGTTACCGCATTGGCGACCAACCGGCCCAGCGGGCGCAGCGCGTCCCAGCAGGCTGCGAAGGTTTCTTCGCTCAGCCCGCCACCGATGAAAATGGCGTCAGGTGCCTTCAAACCGGCAAGCGCCTCCGGTGCGGAGCCATCGACGATTTCCAGTCGCGGCGCGCCCAGCGCCGCAGCGTTTTCACCGGCCATCATGCGCCGGTCAGCGCGCGGCTCAATGCCGATGGCGTGGGCATAGCGGGCGGCGCGGATCCATTCGACCGCAATTGATCCGCAGCCGCAGCCCACATCCCACAACAAAGCTCCGCGCATGGGCATCAGCTTTGCCAGCGTGGCTGCGCGGACCTCTTGCTTGGTCATCGTTCCGTCGTGGCGGAACAGATCGTCCGACAATCCCGGCACGCGCGGCAACAGCGCGGCGTCCGGTGCTGCGATGCATTCAATCGCTAGCGTGTTGAAGGCAGGCACCGTGTGCGACCAACTGTCAGCAACCCCATCGAACCGGGTTTCACCGTCGCCCCCCATGGCCGCCAGAACGGTCATCCGGGACTTCCCGAAACCCCGGTCGGCCAAAAACGTGGCGATCTGGCCGGGGGTGTCCGCCCCTGTGGTCAGGATCAACAGGCGTTGGTCGGGTTGGATGAAGGCAATCATCTGCTCCACCGGGCGCCCGTGGACCGTCAGCGTTTCCAGATCGGCCAGGGACCAGCCCATGCGTGCTGCAGCCAGTTGAAAGGCGGAAAGCTGCGGGTGATAGGTAATCTCATCGGGCGGGATCCCACGCCCGATGCGCGCCCCCACCGAATACCAAAGCGGATCACCGGTGGCGAGCACGACCACGCGCCGCCCGTTAAGGTCCTGCAATGTCTCGATCAGCGCATCAAACGGACTGGGCCAGGCCAGCCTTTCCGCCGTGACCTTTTCCGACAAAGTGTGGTGGCGCGTGCCGCCGACAATGACCTCTGCCGCTTCTACGACGGCCCGTGTGGCAGGGGTCAGGCCGTCCAGCCCGTCTTCCCCGATCCCCACAATGTGCAACCAACGGTCAGGCATTTTTTTCCTCCGGCAATCCAGCGGCCAGCGCGTTCACGGCGGCACTGGCCATGGCGGAGCCGCCCCGGCGCCCGCGCAGGGTGACGTAATCGCAGTCGCGGGGATGGCGTGCAAGCTCTGCCTTGCTTTCGGCCGCACCTACAAAGCCCACAGGGAAACCTAAGATGACCGCCGGTTTTGGCGCGCCCTGGTCCAACAGTTCCAGCAGATGAAAAAGCGTGGTTGGCGCGTTGCCTATGGCCACAACAGCCCCGCCCAGCCGATCACCCCACAGTTCCGCGGCCGCAGCACTGCGCGTGTTGCCAATGCTGGCGGCAAGGGCCGGGGTCTCTGGATTGTTAAGCGTACAGATGACCTCGTTTTTGGCAGGCAGATTGCGCCGGATGATGCCGCTGGCCACCATTTCGCAATCGCAGAAGATTGGCGCGCCGTTTTGCAGGGCGGACATGCCCGCCAGCGCCGCATTGGCCGAGAAATCCAGACGGTCTGCGATTTCCACCATGCCGCAGGCGTGGATCAGGCGGATAACCGTGGGCACCAGGGCAGGCGGAAACCGGTCAAGCCGTGCTTCTGCCCGGACGGTGGCAAATGACTGTCGATAAATGGCAGACGGGTTGCGCTCATAGGGGATCATGCGGCGGCCCTCAGATCGTTTTCGAAGCCTACACCCAGGATCCAAGCCTCTTCTCTTTCGATGACTTCACGCTCTTGTGGCGTAACAGGCGGCGCAAACAATGCCGCCAGCTTGTCCTGAGCGTCGAGCTTTGCCAGCGTTCGCGCCGTGACGCGCACTTGCGCGGCATCAAGAGGTTCGCCTTCTGCCCGATCCGCGTGGGCCTGAGCCTGCAAAAGGGACGGGTAAATCTCTGCCAGAACCGCATTATCTGTCGGCGCCCTTAACCCGGTGTCAAATGGCCAAACGGCTGAGCCCGTATCCGTTCGCAGACCCAGTACAACCGGCAATCCCAACAAAACCTGCGACCCTACGGAGCCTGCATAGGCCAGTTGCCAAACCGTCTTGGCCCCTTTGGCGGTTGCATCTGCAAGGCGTCGTTCCGGCGGTTGGCCGCTGCCGGTGCGGGCCTTTTGGGTGGTTGGGACATCCGGGTAATCCCAGTTTTCCGGGCGGCCCCAGCAAGGCCCGATGCCGGGGTAGTGGCGGTTGATCTCTTCTGCAACGGCATATCGGTTGTTTGTGTTGTCGGGGGCGTCTTCGATGCGGTCCGCCAACCAGTGCCAAATCGCCAGCGCGTTTGGTTGCCCGGTCAGGGTCTTTGCCACACCAGCCGGGTAACCAAATGGAAAATCGAACCCCACCAACACCCGACGGCCCGCAGCTTTTTCCGCCTCGATCAGATCGGTCAGCGCAGCACGCGCGTCTGAACGGGTGCGCAGATAGACCAAGTCCGCCACAGCGCCGTCGCGGACCACACAATACCAGATGGCATCGCTTGTACTTTGCTCGGGCGATGGCTTCGACCGGGCGGACCAGTCAACCACGATATGGGTGTCAAACAGCGGCACGGGTCAGGCTTTCACTTCTTCCTCTTCGGGTTCCGGCTCTTTTTCTTCTTTTGCACCTTTCAGCGCACCCCAGGCGGCAGCGGCCAAAGCACCGGCGATTGCGGCGCCCGCTACCCAATGGTCATGGGAGGCAACTTCCCCCAAATGGCCAAGGTGCGCTTGCGCGGCCCCGGCGGATAAAAACAGACAGATCAGTGTGCGCATTTGCAGCCCTCCAACAGTTTCACAATGCAGAAAGGCCCTGCTTATCTTGCGACCCGCGCGCCCGGTCCCCTATTTGGGTCAACCGTGGCGCACTGCACCTTTCCGGCCCCGCATCGGGGCATCGCGCTGTTGGTCGTACAGACGCGCGCGCAAGGCGGCAACCGGAATTGCGGCGATATGGGGGTGTTTCGCGTCACACGACGAACGCAGTGTTCGTCTCAAAAGACTGGGCATTGCAGCCCGTGGGCTTAGGTTAGCGCCCAACAATTAGGAGACGAGTTATGGGACAGCTTGAAAACGGCCAATGGGTCACCGGATGGATGGACAGCAAAACCCTGAGCGGGGGCGAGTTCAAGCGCCGCGCTTCCAGTTTTCGCAACTGGATCACGGCAGACGGGTCGGCAGGGCCGTCGGGTACAGGCGGGTTCAAAGCTGAAAGCGGACGCTACCACCTTTATGTTTCGCTGGCCTGCCCCTGGGCGCACCGCACGTTGATCTTTCGCCAGCTAAAGGATCTCGCCGACCATATCAGCGTGGATGTGGTGCATGCCGATATGCTCGAGGACGGCTGGACGTTTGAAACCGATGACGGCCCGGCGCAAGGCGACAGCCTGTTCGGCAGCCAGTTCGCGCGCGAGATCTATCAGCGTGCAGATCCCAATGTGACAACGCGCGTCACGGTCCCGATCCTGTGGGACAAGGAAACCGGCGCTATCGTGTCCAACGAATCGTCCGAGATCATTCGCATGTTCAATTCCGCGTTTGACGGCCTAACGGGCAACACGCTTGATTTCTGGCCTGAGGATTTGCGCACTGCGATGGAACCGGTGAATGACCGGATCTACAACACCTTCAACAACGGTGTGTATCGCAGCGGGTTTGCAACAACCCAAACCGCCTACGACGCAGCGGTGGGTGAGCTTTTTGAAACCATGGCGTGGCTGGAAGACCGCCTGTCGCAAAACCGCTATCTGATGGGCGACCGCGTGACAGAGGCCGATTGGCGGCTTTTTACAACGCTGGTACGGTTTGATCCGGTCTATCACGGGCATTTCAAATGCAATCGGGCGCGGTTGATCGACCACCCGAACCTGTGGGCCTACACTCGGGAACTTTATCAGTGGCCGGGTGTCGCGCCGACGGTGAATTTCAACCATATCACACGGCATTACCACTACAGCCATGACAGCGTGAACCCGCACCGCATTGTGCCGATCGGACCGCAGATTGATTGGCTGGCGCCCCACGGACGCGGCTGACCGGCGCTAACGCGCGCGGGAATAGTGCCCGACGACAGCCGCCAGATCAGCGGGGTCGAGCGTGGTTTGCAGGTGGCTGCGCACGTTTGGGATCATGTCAAAAATAGCCCCGTCCGAAAAGAAACGGTCGGGGCTGACCGTGATGATCGACACGTCAGAGTTCCGATAGATCGCGAAGTCCGACAAAGAGAAGACAGCAACCTCGGGCAGTTTCAGGTCGATGATCACGGCTTTGAAGGCGCGCATGCGCAGGATGTTCATGGCGTCCTGGTAGGCCGTCACGGCCTCCACCCGGCACCCTTCGCGTTCCAGGTGCCGCTGCCAAAGAGCCGCCAGATCGGCGTTGGGCTCTACAATTAGTACGTCCATGATCCCCTCACACAACGGTGTGTGCATCGACTGAAAGTGTAAACAAAGTGTTAAGATTTTCCACCCATCAACCCTAATGCCTCGGATTTCTGTACCGGACGCCAGAAGCAGCGGAATTTAGCGCATTGCGCTGGGCTGAATTGAATGATGAATGGTCACGCGTGGTGGAATTTTGGGCAACTTGGATCGCTCACATGGGACAACAACTTTGTCAGGCGCCGGTTCGATGAACGGACAGCGGGATCACGGCGGAGGGATAGATGCGGCGGCGCTGCGGTTTGGCGGCTCGCGCGCCGATTGGCTCGATTTGTCTACCGGGATAAACCCGCACCCCTATCCGATCCCGGAAATAGCCGCCGATTGGTGGCAGGCGCTGCCAGATGCCGCTGGGCAGCAAGCATTGCTGGACGCAGCGCGGGCATTTTGGAAACCGCCAGCGGGTGCAGATGTGCTGGCCGCACCGGGGGTGTCGATCCTGATTGCAATGATACCGCGACTGGCTGCGTGCGGGCCTGTTTGCATTCCCGGGCCAACATACAACGAACACGCCGCTGCTTTTGCAACCGAAGGCTGGCAAGTCAAAACGGACGGTTCCGCCGATGCACAGGTCGTGGTCCATCCTAACAATCCCGACGGGCGAATTTGGTTGGCCGACCACGTCTTAGAGAATCATGTATCGCTAACGATCATCGACGAAAGCTTCTGCGATGTCTGCCCGGAGCAAAGCCTTCTGGCCCTTGCCGACAGACCGGGAGTCGTCGTCCTGAAAGGGCTGGGCAAGTTCTGGGGGTTGGCTGGTCTGCGCCTCGGGTTTGCCATTGCCAAACCGGCCACCTTGGACCGATTGGGTGCCATGATGGGGCCATGGGCGGTGTCCGGCCCGGCCCAGCATGTGGGCGCAGTGGCGTTAAGCGATCCCGCATGGGCAGCCCAGACGCGGGCGCGCCTGTCGCAGGATGCCGACCGATTGGACAAAATTCTGACCCAATCGGGTGCCAAAAGCCCCCGTGGAACGTCGCTGTTCCGGCTCTACGACGTGGAGGATGCAAAGGCCTGGCAGGACAGGCTGGCTCGCCACATGATCTGGAGCCGGATCTTCCCGTGGTCACCGCAGGCCCTGCGGTTGGGTTTGCCGGGGGCCGAGGCTGACTGGCAGCGATTGGAACAGGCATTGGGGACGACAGATGGGTAGTTTCATGATGGCGGTGCTGGCACTGGCGCTCGACCGCGTGTTTGGTGAACCGGAGGCGCTCTGGAACAGGGTGCCGCATCCGGCGACCTTGATGGGACGGGTTATCAACACCCTGGATGAGACGCTGAACCGCGGTGAGATGCGCCGGATCAAAGGGTTTGTTGCCCTTGCGATTTTGGTCCTTCTGGCTGCAATCATAGGCTACATCATCTATTGGATCCCGGACTTCGGAATTCTGGAAATGTTGATCGCTGCCGTGCTGCTGGCCCACAAGTCTCTGGTCGATCACGTCCGCGAGGTGGCTCAGGCCCTGCGCGAAGGTCTGCCCCAGGCACGCAACGCGGTGAGCCTGATTGTGGGGCGGGACACCGGATCGATGGACGACAGCGCTGTCAGTCGCGCGGCTATTGAAAGCGCGGCTGAGAACTTCTCTGACGGGGTGGTGGCGCCGATATTCTGGTTCCTGATCCTCGGTCTGCCGGGGATCCTGATCTACAAGGTGGTCAACACCGCTGACAGCATGATCGGCTATGAGAACGAAGAGTATGCAGAGTTCGGCTATGCGTCCGCCAAACTCGACGACTTATTGAACTGGATCCCGGCCCGAATTTCTGCGGCACTGATCTGCCTCGCGCATTTTGACCGCGGCGCGATGGATGTGGTGTTTGAGGATGCCGACATGCACCGGTCCCCAAACGCTGGCTGGCCAGAGGCCGCAATGGCCGGTGTGCTGGGCGTCGCCCTTTCAGGCCCGCGCAGCTACGGCGGGTTCATGACCCAGGACGAATACGTCAACCCCAACGGTAAGATGAGCCTTGGCGCCGACGACATCGACCGGTCTGTCGCCGCACTGAACCGCAGTTGGGCGGCGCTGGTAGCCGTGCTCGCTTTGCCGATGCTGATCACCCTCATTTTCTGATCTCCCCGTTTGACTTTGGAAATGGGTTGTAGGCATTTTTCCGATGGTATACGTTATCGATAACGTTATTCCTTTAGAGACTCGGGGGCTCCCATGACCACAAAAGTTGCAATTAATGGGTTCGGGCGCATCGGTCGCAATGTGCTGCGCGCCATCGTGGAAAGCGGGCGCACAGACTTGGAGGTGGTTGCGATCAACGACCTGACGCCGGTTGATAACTCTGCCTACCTGTTCAAATACGACAGCGTGCACAAGGTTTTTCCAGGCGAGGTCAAGCACACCTCCACAAGCATCGATGTGGGCAGCGGCCCGATCGAAGTGACGGCAGAACGGGATCCAGCGAAACTGGATTGGTCCGGTGTGGACGTCGCGTTGGAATGTACCGGTATATTCAAAGATCGCGAAAAAGCAGAAAGCTATCTGAAAGCCGGTGCCTCAAAGGTGCTGATTTCCGCGCCCGGCAAGGGCGCCGACAAAACCGTTGTGTTTGGTGTGAATGAGGACACTTTGACAGCAGACGACCGCATTGTGTCGAACGGGTCATGTACCACCAATTGTCTGGCGCCTGTGGCCAAAGCCTTGCACGACGCATTTACCATCGAAGACGGGCTGGTCACCACCGTGCACGCTTATACCGGCAGCCAACCAACGCTCGACCGGGGCAACCGCAATTGGGAACGGGGCCGGGCAGCGGCTGTCAGCATGGTCCCTACATCCACCGGCGCGGCCAAGGCCGTTGGGCTGGTCCTGCCGGAACTGAACGGAAAGCTGAACGGTTTCGCCATTCGTGTGCCGACACCCAATGTCAGCTGCATCGACTTCACCTTTAACACGTCCACAGCTTTGAGTGTTGAGGCGATCAATGCCGCTTTGATCGCGGCTGCCGGGCAAAGGTCGGAAGTGCTTGGCACAACCGATCTGCCGCTGGTTTCAATTGACTTGAACCACGATCCTCGGTCGTCCATTGTCGCCTTGCCAGAGACCACCGTTCAGGGGCGTATGGGCCGGGTCCTGTCCTGGTATGACAACGAATGGGGTTTCTCCAACCGCATGGGTGACGTGGCTGCCCTGATGGGCTCCCTCAGCTGATATGACCTGAATTCCGAAATTCGGCGCATTTTCACAAGTCGCTTTAATAGTGCGATATCGAACTATATATAAAGTACGAAATCGTACTAAATGGAGATTCGCATGTCGACCCGACGCACAGTTCTGAAAATCCTCGGTGGCGGAACCATCGTTGCTGCAGCAGGCACCGGTGGCTTTTTAGCGACCCGCACGCCGACCAAGGCGCTGGCCCCATGGGACAATGCCACGTCTTATTCGGATCCGCGCAAACGGGCGCTGGCCCACGCGCTGTTGGCGCCCAACCCGCATAACCGCCAGCCATGGCTGGTGGAATTGCAAGGCGACGACACAGTGATCCTGCACCGCGATAAAGATCGCGACTTGCCGATGACCGATCCATACAACCGACAGATTTTCATCGGACTTGGTTGTTTCACCGAACAGATGGTGGTCGCGGCGTCTGCCGAAGGACTATCAACAGATCTGACGCTTTTCCCTGAAGGGGAAGAGGGACCAGTTTTCAAGGCCAAGTTCCGCCAGGGCGGACAGAAAGACCCGCTCGCCGATCACATCCTGTCACGGCGATCCTGCAAATATCCCTACGACGCACAGCTGCCCGAAGCGGAGAAAGTTGCCGCCTTGTCGGCGTTAGGTGACGTGTACACGGACTCTGAAACCGTGGCGCGCCTGCGCAAACTGACGATCGACGCGCTGAAGGTAGAGGTGAAAACACCGCGCACAATGAAAGAAAGCGTCGATCTGATGCGGGTCGGTAAGTCAGAGATAAACGCAAATCCGGACGGGCTGGAAATGCGCGACCCGCTGATGGACGCCTTGCGCCGCGTAGGCATCCTGACGAACGAGTTGTTGATGGACACCGATCACCCCGCCTTTGAGGCGCAAATGGCTGATTTTTATGCCACGCTGGAGGCGACGCCCGCCTATGTGGTAGTACGTACAGCGGCAAACACGCGCCGCGATCAAATTGACGCTGGCCGCCGCTGGTTACGGCTGAACCTGACAGCAACCGCGCTGGGCCTTGGCGTGCACCCGTGCAGTCAGGCGTTGCAGGAGTTTGCAGAGATGGCAGACCATTATGCGGCTGCACACCAGATGTTGGCCGAACCGGGGGAAACGGTTCAAATGCTCGGTCGGTTAGGCTATGGTCCGGAGGCTGAAACAACCCCGCGCTGGGCCTTGGAGACACGCATACTGAATGCATGAGGCGGACACCCAAACGATCTTTCGGTTTTTTACCGAGGTCGGCATCATCAACCAACTCAGCCGCGCCTTGTTGGAGGCGCGGCTTCCGTCGGATCTGACAGCGACCCATTTTGGCGTGATCGGCCACCTGTCACGCCGACCAGAGGGTGAGACGCCGTTGCAATTGGCAACCGCGTTTCAGGTGCCAAAAACCACAATGACCCATATGATAAAGGTGCTGCAGCGCCATGGTCTGGTGGACGTGGCCCCAAATGCCGCAGATGGCCGGTCTAAACTGGTTGTGGCAACTGGCGCGGGGGCGGCCTTTCTGGGTCAAAAGATACAAGAGCTTCAGCCAGACATCGCAAAAGCGATCGACGAAATAGGGGTGGATGCGTTTGCATCACTGCTGCCCGGCCTTGAAAACATCCGCATGAAACTGGATGCCGCGCGCGACTGACCAAGTCAGGTGACCCAATTCTTTCAAAGAATTGGGGCCGAAGTCTTTCAAAGACTTCGTTACCGGCGCTTAGTTTTTCCCAGTGTCATTCTCATAATACCGGGTGGTTTTAACGCCGGGGATCTTTTCAAACTGCTGCATCAGTTTAGCCGGAAACCAGGTCTGTTGGATGCTGCCAAAGCCCGGCAACTGCCGCAAAATCGCGCTGGTGGTGACCGCGCATCGCGCATCCCCTGCAGCGCCGTTGTTCATGGCCAGTTGCATCGCCATTTGCGCCACGCGCGGCGACACATAAACCTTCTGGCTGACCACATGGTGCGTGTCGCGGGCGTGAAAGCTGTTGTAGCGCTGCAAAAGCGCGGGTGTCAGGCCGTGCACCACGTCATTGCGTTCCGGCGCATCTTCGTGAAACCAGCGCCCGGCGGGGTCCCACATCACCAATCGCGACCCGTTGATCAAAAGACTGGAATGCCCGCCGCTGCCTGATTTGTTGCTGACCATCGTTTTCAGCATCAAATAGGGTCGTTCGCCGGTCACGACGGTATGATCTTCGATCTCTGAATCGGGCGCCCAATAGGATTGCGCACCGCCACAGGCAGTCAGGGCCAAAAGGCCCGCTAACAGCCCCCAGACTTGAAACCGCCGCTTAAGAGTTGAAGATCGCCATAAAGACCAAGGCACCAATAGACGCCACGCTAATCCGTATTGACCACCGAATAAAGCCTTCGAAGGTTTTCTCTTGTTCGCTGACTTCCATGGTTCCATGTTCGTGTTCGGCCATTGCGCACCTATTTAGCTCTTATCCTAGCTCGCTTTTCTTCTGGCGTATTTGGGCGCCGAATTCAACGCCATCGCGAAGTTATGCGACCTATAAACGCGCCCTTGCTACGATTTCCGCTTTTCTTCCAATTCGGACTGCAGTTTGAAGCCGATCCGCCGGGGTTCCGCCTCTTCATTTTCCTTTGGTGCCGCCACAAGCATTACGTTTAGCTGGCTAACATGCTGGATAAGCTGCGTTTTAGAACCATCAGGCGCTTCGCCGTAAAATGTGATGATGTCCGGCCCGAAAAAGCCCATGCCCTCAATCCGCAGGCTGCCCACTTCGCCACCGGCATATCCCATTCCCACTTCCTGATCTGCATCCAGCGTTTCTTCGAATTTCTGGATATACATGACGATGCGCTCGTAAGCCCACTCAGCCGGTGACTTCTTGCTGATGTCCCCCGGCCCGGCACCGCCGGTCACGTGATTCTCTGCCTGCGCATGGCCGTCTTCGTTCACCTGCACGGCGTAAAGCTCCGCCAGCATGGCGCCTTCGACGGCTTCTGCGGTTGTCTTGATATCGTCTGTCATGCCACTTCCCAAACCCAAGCCCCGTCCTCACGGCGCGTGCGCACCGCCAGACCCTTGTGCAACAAGTGGTTCAAGTGCGCCACAGCTTCAACCAGTGCCAGCCCATATTCCATGCCGCCGATCTCGCGTTTGAAAATCGGCTGAAAGCACTCTGATGCTGTGGACGGCTTGGCCAGGTGCGCCATCAAACGGTCCAGCGCGTGGTCATGGTTTTCCTCCAACTGCCGCATACGGGCAGGCAATCCGCGAAACGGCAGCTTATGCCCCGGCAGAACAAAGTGGCGGTCTTCGGCAATGGCCGCAAACCGGGCGCAACTGTCCATCCAGGCGCCAAGGGGATTGGCATCCGGCTCCGTGGCGTAGACCCCGATGTTGGGGGAAATGCCGGGAATGATCTGGTCACCGGCAATCACCAGATCATCGTCGCGGGACCATAGCGTGATGTGATCGGGCGCATGTCCGTTGCCCAGGCGCACATCCCAGGTGCGGCCCGCACCCTGAAAGACGGACCCCTCCGACATGCCGTGAAATCCCAGCGGCATCGGATAGACGATATCGGCATAGTTGAAGGGGCGCTCGCTTTGGCGCTTGGCCAGAAAATCCGGCGCCATCCCGGCAGATTTGTAAAAGTCGATGGTCTCGTCAGGCCAGCTATCCTGCTCATCCAGCGTCAGCATACGCGCAAACAGCCAGCTTGTGCGCGAGGTCCACAGCTCCGCACCGTGCTCCGATTGCAGCCAACCAGCCATGCCCACGTGATCGGGGTGGTGATGGGTGACAACCACGCGCCCCACGGGTTTGCCCGCCAAAGGCCCTGCAAGGATCGCCTCCCAGGCACCGATCATCCGCTTGGTATAAAACCCGGTGTCAATCACGGTCCAGCTGTCACCATCATCGAGCGCGTAGATATTCACGTGATCAAGCTTCATCGGCAGCGGCAGACGCAGCCACAAGATGCCCTCTGCCACTTCAATGGCTTGCGCTTCTTCCGGCGGGGTTTCAAATGGGAAATGGATGCTGGTCATCGGCGGTCTTGTCCCCTTTTGGCGCCCAGCCCGGGCTTGCGGCAGGTGGCGCGGCCCGTTAAGGCCCCGGCTCATCCGCAACCCTAGAAGCCGCCGCCAGGTCCCACAACCCGGACGGCGCGTCACGAATGGCCACATGACCCAACGCCTCGATGCCAAAAAGATTGATCAGGCCGCCGCGATCTTGCGCGCGGGCGGGTTGGTCGCCTTTGCCACCGAAACGGTCTACGGCCTCGGCGCGGACGCCACCGATGGCGAAGCGGTGGCCCGGATTTATGAAGCGAAAGGTCGCCCCAGCTTCAACCCGCTAATTGTCCATGTGGCGGGCTTGGCCGCCGCCAAAGAGATCGCGGTTTTCAACGATGTGGCCGACCAGCTTGCCGCGGCGTTCTGGCCCGGCCCCCTGACTTTGATCCTGCCGCTGAAACCCACAAGCGGATTGTCGAGCCTTGTGACAGCCGGTCTGCCCAATGTCGCGATACGCATCCCGGCACTGCAAGCCGCGCGCAGGCTCATCACGGCCACAGATCGCCCAATTGCCGCACCATCGGCCAACCCATCGGGCCGCGTCAGCGCCACCACGGCTGACCATGTGTTTGCGGGGCTGGAGGGGCGCATCGATGCCGTGATCGATTTTGGCCCCTGCGAAGTTGGGCTGGAAAGCACAATCCTGTCAGTTGCGGGCGACATCACACTTGCCCGCGAAGGCGGATTGCCACTGGAGGCTATTGAGCATTGCCTGGGCCGACCCGTCTCGCACGCGACTACGCCCGATAAACAGATCTCACCGGGCCAGATGCTGTCCCACTATGCGCCAAAATCGCCGATCCGGCTGAATGCAACCAGGGCCAATCCACATGAGAGCTTTCTCGGTTTCGGTCCGACAACAGACGCCACCCTTAATCTGTCGCCTGCGGGCGACCTTCGCGAAGCGGCGGCCAATCTGTTCGCCCACCTCCATACCCTTGATGCCTTGGGAAAACCGATTGCCGTGGCCCCCATCCCATCGATTGGACTGGGCGCCGCCATCAACGACAGGCTCACGCGCGCCGCTGCCTGAACGGCAGGCCCATCTTCCTTTGTTCAAAAATATCCCGGGGTGAGCGCCGCAGGCGTGAGGGGCAGCGCCCCTGAAGATCACGCCCGTTCGGAATATTCCATCGTCTCGGTGTTCACGACGATTTCTTCATCCTGCCCAACAAAAGGCGGCACCATCACGCGCACACCGTTGTCCAGAACCGCCGGTTTAAAGCTGTTGGCGGCGGTTTGACCTTTGACCACAGGCTCAGTCTCCACAATTTTGCAGACCACTTTTTGGGGTAACGTAGCGTTCAATGCTTCCATCTCGTAGTATTCGATGTGCACTGTCATGCCGTCTTGCAAGAAGGGCCGACGCTCCCCCAGGATGTCGGCAGGCAGTTCGATCTGCTCATAGGTCTCGGTGTCCATGAACACCAACATGCCGTCATTTTCGTACAAAAACTGCTGATCTTTTTGCTCCAAACGCACGCGTTCAACCTTATCGGCGCTGCGAAAACGTTCGTTCAATTTGGACCCATTCCGCAGATTTTTCATCTCTACCTGCGCAAAAGCGCCGCCTTTTCCGGGCTTTACGTGGTCCACCTTAACAGCAACCCAAAGGCCGTCATTGTGTTCCAGCACGTTGCCGGGGCGGATTTCGTTTCCGTTAATCTTTGGCATACGCTTAACCTTATCAATGCTTGAACGAGAGCGGTGCTGCCCTATATCTATCTGCAATGTGCAATACAAGACACTGTGCCGCCGGGGAGAGACTGTAAGGCAAAGGAAACGCAAGCTATGCGTCTGATGCATGGCTCACATGCGCTCCGTGCCCTACCGAATCGCCACAAAATCGCCATATTGCCCAGACCGTTCGAAAAACAAAAAAGACAAGAGGACGTGATGTTCGATTACGTTGACGAAGCTGCCATCAACTCCGACCAGGGTAAGCGCTCCCAGAAACTATTCGCCGCTGTGGTACTCGCCGCGCTGGACGATGCCATTGCCGATGACAAGAAATACGGCAACGGTGTTGAATCCATCGCACGCTGGGCACGGTCACGCGACGGCCGCGAGGTGCTGATGTGCGCCGGGATTGAGCCGAATGAACGCTGTGTAAAAGGCATGATGGATTTTGTCGGTCGCGGCGTGCGGACTTCCGTGGCCCTGAGCCGGGAAGAAAGTGAACGTCAGGCTGCCAAACGCGCGGCCTAAAGACACGCTTCAAAGACAACGCTGTGCGCCCCGCTTGCGGGGCGTTTTGCGTTTTGGGGCATCTGCTTCATGTCGGCGCGCGACCTTTCGAACACAACCTCACCGCCATAATGCGCAGTGCCACGCCGCTGCGTCCTGTCTTGACCGGGCGCAAGCCGTCAGGCACGCCAGGGCAACTCAACAAAGGGGTTCTCCATGACGCTCAAAGGCAAAACGCTTTTCATCACCGGCGGTAGCCGGGGCATCGGGTTGGAAATTGCCAAACGCGCGGCCCAGGACGGCGCCAACGTGGCGATTGCTGCCAAAACTGCGGAACCGCATCCAAAGCTGCCAGGCACAATTTACACCGCTGCGGAAGAGATTGAGGCCGCAGGCGGCCAGGCCCTGCCCATCGTCTGTGACATCCGGGATGAAGATCAGGTCATCGACGCGATGAACGCGACGGTTGAAAAATTCGGCGGCGTCGATGCGCTAATCAACAACGCCAGCGCCATATCCCTGACCGGCACGCAAGCCACGGACATGAAACGCTATGACCTGATGAATTCGGTCAACGCACGCGGCACATACCTTGTGTCTCGTATTGCGCTGCCGCACCTGAAAGCGTCAGACAACCCGCACATCTTAACCTTGTCACCGCCGCTCGACATGGATCCGAAATGGTTCGCCCGCCATGTGGCCTATACCATCGCGAAGATGGGGATGAGCATGTGCACGCTTGGCATGGCGGCGGAATTCAAGAAAGAAGGCGTGGCCGTGAACTCGCTTTGGCCGCTGACGGCAATTGACACGATGGCCATCCGTAACGTGATCGGCAACGACCAGATGGCCAAGATGTGCCGCCTGCCGTCGATCATGGCCGATGCGGCTCATGCGGTGCTGACCCAGCCATCGCGGGATTGCACGGGCAACTTTTTTATTGATGAGACGGTCTTGCGCGACGCGGGCGTCACCGATTTCGACCAGTACGCTGTGGACCCCGGCGGATCGCTGTTCCGCGACTTCTTTGTACCCGATGACGTGGCCGAGGCGATGCAGACAAAGACAATGACCGCCTATTGACCGTAGGATGGGGTTCCACCCCATCTTCAGCGGCCCTCAAGAGATGGGTTGAAAACCCATCCTACGGAGCGTGGCCGTCAACTCTGCGCAACGAAATACCCTATCGCTGCTGCGACCAACAGACCGGCCACCACTGCCACAGCGATCTTGACGGCGGAGTAGGGGCGTTCGCCCCGCACGGCGCCGGTGCGACCGTTGACCACAAACCGGTAGCTTTTGCCCCGGTACTTGTAGGCGGCGAGCCAAACCGGCAGCAGGATGTGCTTGAACGTGATGTCGCGCACGTCCGTGTCCACGTTGTGCACGCGCTGCTTGTCCCCGCCGATGTCGAATTTCACATCGCGCAGGATCATGCGGTCCATAAAGGCGCGCGCCTCCTGAAAACCTTCGTCCAGTTGTACCGTGTAGCCTTCTGCCTGGAAACCGGCGAGGAATTCCGGCTGGTAAGGTTCCAACTCGCTCAAATCCCAGGGCGCCAGCGCATCGGTATAACTTTTGGGCAGGCTCTTGGACCCCAACACCAGCACGTCATCGAAAGCCCGCGTGACCCGCCCAGCGGCGGGGGTCCAGCGCACCTTTGGCACCTGGCGCGTCTCCGTAACCGTTTTGCCGTCGCGTTGCACCTGAACCTGCTGGGTGACGTAGTAAATGGTGCCGCGCTCGCCGGTGTAGCGGCTTTTGGTATCTGCATCATAGGTCCAGTAGGGTACGTAAACGCCGGTCATGGCGCGCCCCTTGCGCGCGTATTCCTGCAGGCCCGACGGCGCAAACCACAGCGCGCCGAGCCAGTCCGTCATGGCAGCACGGGCTTGAGGTTCCGCCAGGTGGAACGGCAGCAGCGCCTTTGGTTTGATCTGCCGCTCGGTCCCGGTGTCGGTCACCACCGGCGTCGCGCAAAAAGGACATTCGTCTGCATGGGTGTTCGGGTCGAATTCGTAACGTGCGCCGCAGCTGGAACAATCGACCGTCCGAACCTCTGCCGTTTCTTCGTCCGCCAATTCGCCTTTCAAGGCAGCATGAAAATCAAGCTCCACGATTTCTGGTTTTGGCGTTGGCGGCGCTATTTCCTGCTCCGCTCCGCAGTGGTCGCACTTTAGCTGGTCAGACCCCGGGTCAAAGCGAAAGTCGGCCCCGCAATTGGTGCAGGGGAAACGGTGTTCCTGCACATCTGTCATTGCGCCACCGGGTGATAGGCGACGATGCGAAGCTCGATTGCAGCGCCGTCACGGCGCAGCTTTGCGACCTCCACCGCTGTCCATGCAGGCAGCGGCGTGCCAAGCAAAGTGGTCAGGACAGATTGCACGTCATCGAAACTGCCGCTGATATCTGTGTGGTAGCTTGTCATCTCTACAATCGCGTCCGGCCCCGCGCCTGTTTCTGCCAAGACTGTCAGAGCCTTGGAAATTGCGTTCTGTGTTTGCGCTTTTGCGGTGGGCGGCATGACCCCGTCATCACCGGCGCCTGTGGCGCCGGTCAGGTAGAGGAAATCACCGGCACGCACCGCAGGGCTAAATCCTGTGGCAGCAACCGC